>CAJFNE010000021.1 GCA_904393855.1 uncultured Oscillibacter sp.
ACGGCGTCCACCCGGCTCTCCGGGATCAGGACGTGGCTGGCCACGATGGCCTCGTCCCGCTCCCACCAGCCGGAGAGGGTGAAGGTCTGGGTGGTGGTGTGGCCGTCCACGTCGAAGGTGAGGGTGAATTTCGCGCCGACCTCCGGCTCTACCCCCAGCAGCTCCAGCACCGCCGTGTCGGTGGCCGCCTCGTCGGTGTCCTCCTCCGGCAGGCGGCCCTCCACCGGGTCGCAGAAGGCCCAGTGGGCGTAATTGGCATCGGCGTAGCTCACCTCCACGTGGGACTTGTTGAAGGGTACCTCTGTGGGCATCCCCAGGAAGCGCCGGACACCCCACTGGTCAATGAGCGGGTCGTCCTTCAACTCGTTGAACTGCTCCTCCGTCAGATACTTGAACCCGCCGTGGGAGAAGCCGCCCACCTGCCGGAAGTTGGACTGCTGGAATCCGTCGTTGATGGAGAGGGCGATGGTGAAGAGGGACGTGAACAGCACCGTGGTCAGAGCGATGGCGAGAATCGCAATGAGGTTGCGGGTCCTGGCCGCCTTCATGGACCGCCAGCCCAGGCGGCGGATGGTCTTGCCGTTGGATACTTTCATCATGATGCTCACCCCCGCACCACGATCCGGCCGTCCTCGATGCGGATGATCCGGTCCGCCATCTGGGCCAGCTCCTCGTTGTGGGTGATCATAACAATGGTTTGGCTGAACTTCTGGGCGGTGACCTTCAAAAGGCCCATCACGTCCAGGCTGGTGGCGGAGTCCAGGTTGCCGGTGGGCTCATCCGCCAGGATGATGGCGGGCTTGGCCGCCAGGGCCCGGGCGATGGCCACCCGCTGCTGCTGGCCGCCGGAGAGGTTGCCCGGCAGGTTCTGGAGCTTCGCCTCCAGGCCCAATGTCTCGATGATCTGGTCCACATAGGCCTGATCCGGCGTTTTGCCGTCCAGCTGGATGGGCAGGACGATGTTCTCATACACGTTCAGCACCGGCACCAGGTTGTAGTTCTGGAACACGAAGCCGATCTTCCGCCGGCGGAAAATCGTCAGCTCCTCGTCGCGCATGGCGGAAAGCTCCCGGCCGTCCACGGTGACGGTGCCGCTGGTGGGCCGGTCCAGCCCGCCCAGCATGTGGAGCAGGGTGGACTTGCCGGAGCCGGAGGTACCCACCACCGCCACGAACTCGCCTTTCTCCACCGTGAGATTCACCCCGTCCAGGGCCCGGACCTCCGTGTCGCCGGAGCCGTACACCTTTCGCAGATCCTTCGTTTCCAAAATCGTCATAGATGATTCCTCCCAGGAAAAAGTCTGTATTGCCTTTCGACAATACAGACTGTACCAAAGAAATCTTTCCACATTCTTTCTGAAATCTAACAGGTTTGAAAGAATGTGGAGTTCGGAGATAGAAGATAGGAGCTGTGGAGCCGCCGAAGGCGGCGATTCCAAATGGTTCCGCGCCGGAGTCCCCATGTGGAGGTCTATCTTTTATCTCTTATCTCTCATCTCAACTCTTCACTCTGCTCTCGGCAGGAACAGCGAAAACGTACTCCCCTCCCCCGGGCGGCTGGCGACTTTCAGGTATCCGCCCTGGCCGGCGGCGATCTGGCGGGCCAGGTACAAGCCGATACCCACCCCCTCCTCCTCGCTGGCGGAGGGGGAGCGGTAGAACCGCTGGAAGATCTTCGCCTGCTCCGCCTCCGGGATGCCGGGGCCGGTGTCCGTCACGTCGATCCGGCAGAACAGCTCGTACCCCACGGCCCGGAGGGTGACGCGGCCCCCCGCCGGGGTGTACTTCACGGCGTTATCCACCAGGTTGTAGAGGGCCTCCGTGGTCCACTTGGGGTCGAACTTGGCGGTCAGGTCCGTGGGCTCCGCCGTGAGGACGATGTCCTTGGCCTCCGCCTTGGGGGCGGCCTGGGACGCCGCGTCCTCCAACAGCTGTTGGAGGCCATGACGCTTGGGCGTCATGGCCAGGACGCCGGTCTCCAGCCGGGAGGTCTTCACCAGGGCGTCGATGAGGAACCGGAGCTTCTCCGCCTGTCCCTCCAGGGCGGAGACATAGCCTCGGCTCTCCGGCGGCAGGTCCTGCTCCTCCAGCAGCTGGGCGTACAGCAGGAGGTTCGCGATGGGGGTCTTCGTCTGGTGGGAGATGTCCCCGATCAGGGTCTTGATGGCGTCCTTCTCCTCCGCTAAATTCCGGGCGGACACGGCGTTGGAGGCGAGATAATGGGCCATCCGGGTCTCCAGGGCGGAGAGGCGGCTCTCGTCATAGAGGGACTCCTGAAAGTCCCCCCGGGTGGCGTCGTCCAGCATCTGGTCCAGGGTATCCAGCATCCGGCGGGTCCGCAGATGGGTCCAGAGGGCAAACCCCACCGCCGCCAGTAGGACCAGAATTGCCAGAGCCGGCAGAATGGATTCCAGCGTCATATCACTTCACCACCCAGGTATAGCCCACGCCGTAGACCGTTTTCAAAAACCGGGGCTTGGAGGGGGTCTCCTCCAGCTTGTCCCGCAGCCGCTTCACCGTCACGGAGAGGGCGTTCTCCTCCACGAACTCCGCCCCGTCCGGCCACACCCGGTCCAGCAGCGTCTCCCGGGGCACCGTTCTGCCCCGGTTCTCCACCAGCACCCGCAGCAGCCGCTGCTCCGTCTTGCTCAACTCCACCAGCTGCCCGTTTTTACGGAACTCCATCCGGTCGAAGTCCAGGGACAGGCCCTCCGCCTCATAGCGGGCGGTGGGAGCCGGGGTCCCCCGGCGCAGCTGGGCGTTCACCCGGGCCCGCAGCACCGCCAGGGAGAAGGGCTTTGTGATGTAGTCGTCCGCCCCCAGCTCCAGCCCCGCCACGATGTCCGTCTCCAGGTCGTTGGCGGTCAGCAGGATCACCGGCACGGCGCGGCTTTCCCGCACCTCCCGCAGCAAATCCAGCCCGCTGCCATCGGGCAGGTTCACATCCAAAATCAGCAGGTCAAAGTCCCCCTGCTCCAGGGCGCTCCGGGCTTGGGCCGCCGTGCCGCACAGCGTCACGTGCAGCTCCCCGCTCTCCAGGGCCAGGCAGATCCCCCGGCCCAGGGCCCCGTCGTCCTCCAGCAGCAGCAATTCCCGCATGGCGCTCCCTCCCTTTCCCCGGCCAGTATACCATAGCGCCGGCGCTTCGTAAATTCCTTTTGCTGTCCGCCCGGATATGTGGGCGGGGGCGGCTCTCCCAAGCCGCCCTCAGCTTGTCGAAATGCTTTTCGACAAGCTGACCATGTGTTCCGAACTTCCGCGAAGTTCGGAACACGTTTGATTTCACAAGCGCAGGAAACCCCTCCTGGGTTTCCCGCGCACACCCTTCCTTCCCGCTATCTGAAATTTCGCGCTCTCCCCGGCAGTGCGCGGCGGGGGCGGCACTCCCAAGCCGCCCCCGCCTCTATGATCAACACACACATTTATTCCTCGGGCAGCTCCGGGTCCTCCGGAGTCTCCGGGGTGTCCGGCTCCGCCGGCATGTATTTTCGGAACACCCGCTCCATCACCAGGGACCACGCCAGCGCGGTGACGCAGGGCAGCACCAGCGCCAGCACCACCAGCGCCCAGGCGGCCAACGCCGCCGCCAGGCCGATCAGGACGATGACCAGCGTATAGGGCAGATACCCCATGGTGATGCGCAGTCCCGTCGCCATCAGCCCGCCGGGGCGGAACGTGAACCGGGAGAGCAGCGGGAACATCCAGCAGAAAGTCCCCACAGGGATCAGCAGCAGCACGAAGTACGCCGCCGCAGCCATGCGGGCGCCCCCGATATCCGCCAGCCCCCCGGCCCACAGGACCCGCAGGATCCACACCATCCCCAGCAGGGCGGCGCCCCAGATCACCGTGACAATGGTGGCCGTGACCAGCTCCTGCCGGAAGGTGCGGAGGAACCGCCGCCAGGAGGCCTGCTCCCCACCCCGGACGCATTTCACCGCCGCGTCATACAGCGCCGCGGTGGCCGCCCCCAGGGTCACCAGGGGAATGGAGCAGATCAGCCACAACGCACTCAGCAGCAGGATGTCCGCGAATTTGGAAATCATGCTCCAGAATGCGTTCTCCGGATTGAATATGGAGGCCAAAAGACATTCCTCCCCTCTCTCCCAACACCCCGGTGCCTCCCCGCCGAAAGGCGGGGAGGCGCACATTTTTATTTCGCCAGCTCCGGCAGGGAGGCCGCCGCCGCGGACTGGCCCACCCGGCGGAACTTCTCGTCCGGCAGGGTGATCCGGATGGCCTCGGCCACCTCCGGGTACTCCTCGGCCAGGGCCGCCTTGCAGGTCTCCAGCAGCAGGTCGCCGCCCCGGCCGGACATGACCCGGCCCAGCAGCAAGACATATTTATAATGATACAGGTCATAATAGAGGGCCAGGGTGTGGGCCAGATACACGCCGATGGAGCGGTAGATGGCCTCCGCCGGGCTGCCCGGCGTCTCCATGAGCTTCTGGACCTCCTTGAGCTTCTCCGCCGGAGAGAGGCTCTCCGCCAGGTTGATCCCGGCGGCGGGAGCCAGCTTGATCACCGCGTCCTGAGAGAAGTACTTCACACCGCAGCCGATGTCCCCGGACCACTCGTCCACCATGGCGGCGGGGGAGGCGTCCACCGGGACGAAAGCCAGCTCGTTGAGCCAGCCGGTGATGTTGCCTTTCTCGTCCACGTAGCCCACGGCCTCGCTGGTGCCCATGGCGATGCCCAGCACGTTGTTGTCCTCCAGGCTCATGGCGCCGGCCAGGGCGGTGACGTCGCCGTCGTTGCACACCACCAGGGGTACGTCGCCGATCTCCTTGGCGGCCCGGATATAGATGTCCTTCACCTTCTCATTGAAGAGGTCCTCCGGCACCTTCAGGAACAGGGAGGCGTTCATGGTCCGGTTATTGATATAGATGCCGGCGGAGGACACGCCGATGGCGTCCACCCGGGGCATATGGGCGGCGGCGGTCTTCATGGCGTCCACGATGCCCTGGAAGTGGTAGTCCGGGTCCGCCGTGACCTTGGGGAACCAGACCACCTCCTCGGAGAAGACGCTCTCACCGTCGATGACGGCGGAGACCTTCCGGTCGGACCCGCCGGCGTCAAAGCCGATGCGGCAGCCCTCCAGATGCCGGCCCACGGACTCGGAGTTGCTCTTCTCCGCGGGCAGCTCGTCGCAGGCCACCACCTCAAAGGGGTGCTCGTACACCTTGGCCATGAAGTCCGCGTCAAAGGCCCGGGAGCCGCCGGGGGCGTAGGCCTCCTGCAGGGTCCGCAGGATTTCCCCGTCCCCCCGGACGAAGATGCGGAAGCCGCCCTTCATCCAGAGCATCGTCTTCACCAGCCGGTCCACGTAGTAGCGGTCCGCCTCCGCCATCTCCGGCGTGCCGTGGATGAAAGTCTCGCACACGGCCACCTGGCCGTCTGCCCGCTCCACCGCCAGGCCCAGCGGCTTGCGGGCGTCCTGCAGGAACGCCCGGTTGAATTGATACAGCGGGACGAAGCCCGGGTCCAGCTCCGGCACGCGGCGGGGGGTGATCTCAATTCCATAACATTTCATGTCTCATACCTCCGAAAAAGGATGAATTCAGGGAACCTCCGGGGGAATTTTCTCCGCACCTTATGATATCACATTCTGTCAGGCTTGTCATCCAAAAAATGATAATAATTTTCAGCATTAATTTTTATTGAAAAATTCTTTCCGCGCTGATACAATGTTTCCAGAAACTCCCGCGTCCGCGGGTATTTTATGAAATGAGGTGGATTCCCATGGATACAAGGCAGCTGCTTCAGGAGAGCCGGTCCTGGGTGCAGAAAGAGCTGGATACGTGCGTGAACTTCTGGCTGAAAAACGGCATGGACCCGGTGAACGGCGGCGTCTACACCTGTCTGGACCGAAAGGGCGAGGTCTACTCCACGGACAAGAGCGTGTGGATGCAGGGCCGCTGCGGCTGGATCTTCTCCTACCTCTGCCACGTGTACGGCCCCAAGCAGGAGTGGCTGGACGCCGCCAAGAGCTGCATCGACTTTCTGGAGGACCACTGCCGCAACCAGTCGGCCGGGAACCGGCTGTACTTCACCGTCACCGCGGAGGGCAAGCCCCTGCGCCAGCGGCGCTACTACTTCTCCGAGGCTTTCTACGCCCTGGCCAACGCGGAGTATTATGGAGTCACCGGCGAGCGGGAGAATCTGGAGCGGGCCCGCTGGGCCTATGACCTCTACTGGGATCTGAGCCACGGCGCTCCGGACCCCACGGGCCTGGGTCCCAAGACCATCCCCGAGACCCGCACCGGCCGGGCCTTCGGCCCTCCCATGATCATCCTGAACGTCACCAACGTGCTGCTGCGGGTGGACCCGGAGCGCAGGGCCCTCTATCAGGAGCGGGCCCAGCAGAGCGTGGATGAGATTTTCAAGTATCATGTCCACCCGGAGCTGAAATGCATCCTGGAAAATGTAGCCGAGGACGGCTCCGCCCGCCTGTACTACACCGAGGGCCGCACCGTGAACCCCGGCCACGACATCGAGGGGTCCTGGTTCTTGCTGGAGCACGCCAGGAACACCGGCGACCAGGAGCTGGTGAAGCAGGCCGCCCAGATCTTCGACTGGGCCATCGAGGCCGGCTGGGACCAGGAGTACGGCGGACTGCTGTACTTCATCGACTGCCTGGGCAAGCCCCCCGAGGCCTATGAGCACGACATGAAGCTCTGGTGGCCCCACAACGAGATCCTGATTGCCTCCATGATGCTCTACCGGGACACCGGGGACGAGAAGTATCTGACCTGGTTCCAGAAAACCCTGGACTACTGCAAGGAGCACTTCGCGGACGACGTGTACGGCGAGTGGTACGGCTACCTGCGCCGGGACGGCAACCCCACCATGCCCCCCACCAAGGGCTCCACGTTCAAGGGCCCCTTCCACCTGCCCCGCAGCCTCATCATGGTGGACACCATGATCGGCGAAATCCTGGACCGGGCCTGACGGCCCTCGCGTACCCCCGACCATCCCTCTGGAGAGAAAGGAGCCTCCCCCATGCCAAACCGGCCGAGAACCGTTCTGGAACGGATCAGCGACGAATACTATCAGCTCACCGCCTCGGAGCGCAAGGTGGCGGACTATGTGGTGATCCACCAGCGGGACACCCAGTTCATGTCCATCTCAGACCTGGCGGACGCCTGCGGCGTGGCGGAGGCCACCGTCTCCCGCTTCTGCCGCCGGCTGAAATACAAGGGCTACAACGCTTTCAAGCTGGCGGTGGCCAACACCGCCGCCCAGCGGCCGGGCAACCTGGTGCTCTCCGGCGAGATCGACCCGGAGGACAATGTGCCGGATCTGTGCCAGAAGCTGTACGGCTCGGCGGTGGACGCCCTGTCCCAGACCGTCTCCCTGATCCGGCCGGAGGACATCTCCGCCGCCGCCGACCTCCTGACCAATGCCAGCCGGGTCCTGTGCATGGGGCAGGGCGGCTCCATGATCATGGCGATGGAGGCGGCCCATCTGTTCTCCACCGCCATGCCCGGCTTCGTGCCGGTGTGGGACTCCCACCTCCAGCTGGTGGCGGCCGCCACCCTGACCTCCAAAGACGCGGTCCTGTTCTTCTCCTACTCCGGCGCCACCCGGGATCTGCTGGATCTGCTGGAGGTGGTGCGGGAGCGGCAGGCCAAGGTGGTGCTGGTCACCCACTTCCCCAAGTCCCCCGCCGCCGGCTTCGCGGACGTTATCCTGCAGTGCGGCGCCAACGAGGGGCCGCTGCAGATGGGCTCCGTGCCCGCCCGCATCGCCCAGCTGTTTCTGGTGGACGTTCTGTTCACGGAGGTCTGTCGGAGAAATGGGGACGCGGTGAAAAACGTCCAGGAGCAAATCGCCGATGTACTCTCTCTCAAACACCTTTGACCTTGTCAGACGGACTCATTATGAAAATTATTGTCTAAACTCGTCTTTTCTTGAAAATTTTTTTCAGATACTATTGACAAATTTTACAATGTTTAGTACACTGTCCACAGATATTCTGGTCGAAATACAGATTATCTGACTTTAAAAGGAGGAAGTACAGCCATGAAAAAAGTTTTTGCGCTTGCACTGACCCTGGCCATGGTCCTGAGCCTGGCCGCCTGCGGCGGCAACAATGACACCGCCGACGATACCTCTGGCACCGAGGAGGGCACCGGGACGACCATCTCCCTGTGGTCTTTCAACATCGGCGGCTTTACCGACGCCGCCAGCTGGGATTCCCTGATCGCCGCGTTCAACGAGCAGTATCCCGACATCACCGTGGAGGTGAACCCCATCAACTATCAGGACGGCGACTCCATCCTGACCTCCGCCATCAGCTCCGGCACCGCCCCCGACATCATCTTCGAGGGACCCGAGCGCATCGTGGGCAACTATGCCCGTGAGGGCCTCATGGTGGATCTGAGCGACCTGTGGACCGCCAGCGGCTCCGACATTCCCGAGAGCATCTCCAGCGTCTCTCAGCTGGACGGCACCTACTATCTGTATCCCCTGAGCGTGGCCGCCCACTGCATGGCCATCAACTATGAGGTCTTTGAGGCCGCCGGCGCTCTGCAGTACATCGATGAGGAGACCCGCACCTGGACCACCGACGACTTCGTGGCCGCTATGGAGGCTATCCGTGACGCCGCCGCTGCCGGCACCGTCTCCGTGGCCACCCCGGGCATCATCTACTGCGGCGCCCAGGGAGGCGACCAGGGCACCCGCGCTCTTGTCAACAACCTGTATTCCGACTACTATGTCAATGAGGACGGCACTTCTTACAACATCAACAGCGCCAACAACGTCCAGGCCCTGACCCTGCTGCAGTCCATGGTGAATGACGAGTCCCTGTCCGCCAACGCCAGCTTCCAGGCCTCCGACGAGCTGCAGCAGTTCGCCAACGGCACTTCCGCCGTGACCTTCTGCTGGAACTACTCCAACTACACCCAGTACGCGGATCAGACCCAGTTCACTCCCTTCGCCATGGCCTTCCCCTCTGACGACGGTGTGCCCGAGCTGGAGATGGCCGGCCCCTATGGCTTCGGCGTGTTCGACAACGGCGATCAGGCCAAGATCGACGCCGCCAAGACTTTCATCGACTTCATCTGCAACGACCAGACCGCCGGCGTTGAGGCCGTGAAGACTACCGGCTTCTTCCCCGCCCACGCTGACTGGGGCGATGTGTACGAGGGCGACGCCGACGCCGACCTGCGCGCTCCTTTCGCTCTCATGAGCAACTATCTGGGCCGCTACTACAACCTGACTGGCGGCTGGACCGAGCAGCGCGCTCTGTGGTGGCCCATGCTGGCTGAGATCATGACCACCGGCGCTGATCCGCAGACCGCGGCCGACAACTTCGTTGAGCAGGCCAACGCCAATATCGGGTAAAGTCAGCTTCTCGTTCTTTCATAGGAACCACGCGACGCTGTGCCCGCTCCCTGACGAGAGGGGGCGGGCACAGCCCTTTCCATCTGTACTGGAGAGAGAAAACTGAAATCAAGAGGGGGAATCTCTATGGCGCAAAATGCCGCAGCTGCTACTGCGGAGCGCAAGCCCAAGCGGGCAAAGCGGCCCTCCCACACCTCCGGGATGAGCCGCGCGCTGGTCCGGCGGGAGACCATTTCCGCCTATCTGTTCCTGCTGCCCAGCCTGTTTTTCTTCGTGGCCTTCGTGGTGGTGCCCATGGTCATCTGCGTGGTCTACAGCTTCCTGGACTACGGTCTGGGCGGCGTGCAGGGCTTCGCAGGCCTGGACAACTACGCCCGGATGCTGACGGATCCCATCTTCCACGCCGGCCTCCGGAACACCGTCCTCATCGTGGTGGTGGCGGTCCCCACCGTCACTGCCTTCTCCCTGTGGGTGGGCTCCGCCATCTATCAGATGCATCCGTTTCCCCGGTCCTTCTTCCGCTGCGTGTTCTACCTGCCGGTGGTCACCGGCTCGGTGGCCATCACCGTGGTGTGGAAGTGGATTCTGAACCCCTACAACGGCATCCTGAACCAGGTGACGGATAACGTGGGCTTTGATTGGCTGGGCACCCAGTCCACAGCCATCTGGTTCATCATCCTGATCCTGTTCACCACCTCCATCGGCCAGCCCATCGTGCTGTATGTGGCGGCCCTGGGCAACGTGGACACCTCCATCGTGGAGGCTGCCCAGGTGGACGGCGCCACCAAGCTGCAGATCTTCTGGCGGATCAAGTGGCCCGCTATCATGCCCACCACGCTGTACGTACTGGTCATCACCACCATCAACAGCTTCCAGTGCTTCGCGCTGATCCAGCTGCTGACCCGGGGCGGACCGCTGAACTCCACCATGACCATCATGTATCAGATTTACGATACCGCCTATACGCGGCAGGACTTCGGCTATGCCAACGCCATGGGCGTGGTCCTGGCCATCATCATCGCCATCTTCTCCGCCATCCAGTTCAAAGTGGCGAAGACGGATCAGTAAGGGAGGGACGAGAAGATGTCTGCAAACGCAACCGCGCTGAAGGCGAAGAAATCCGCCGATCTCAGCGGCACCTCCACCGGCTATAAGGTGTTTGTCGTGGTGGTTCTGATCCTGGTGACGCTGTTCTTTCTGTTCCCCCTGTACTGGATCGTCACCGGCTCCTTCAAGGACGCCATCGAGATCAATGCCCGGGAGCCCATCTGGTTCCCCCAGGCCCCCACCATAGACAACTATCTGCGGCTGTTTGAGCATCCGGCCCTCCGGTGGCTGTTCAACATCGTGTTCATCTCCGGTGCCGCCATGCTCCTCACCTGCATCACCGCGTCTCTGGCGGGCTACGCCCTGGCCAAGAAGCGGTTTATCGGGCGGGGCGTCCTGTTCACCATCATCATCTGCGCCATGGCCCTGCCCAAGCAGGTCATCGTCATCCCCCTGCTGCAAGAGATGACTTTCATCGGCCTGGATGACACCCTGGCGGCGGTGATCCTGCCCACGGTGGGCTGGCCTTTCGGCGTCTTTTTGATGAAACAGTTTGCCGAGACCATCCCCTCGGAAATTCTGGAGGCCGCCCGGGTGGACGGCGCAGGGGAGCTGCGGACTTTCACGACTGTGGTGCTTCCCATGATCAAGCCCGGCATCGGCGCTCTGGCGATCTTCACCTTCGTGAACACCTGGAACGACTACTTCCTCCAGCTGGTCATGCTCCGCAGCGAGACCAACTGGACCCTGCCCGTGGGCATTGCCCGGCTGCAGGGCGAGATGTCCAACGACTTTGGATTGATCATGGCCGGCGCCGCCCTGGCCGCCGTTCCCATCATCATCGTGTTCATCGCCTTCCAGAAGTACTTCACCCAGGGCATCGCCATGGGCGCTGTGAAGGGCTGATCGACGGGGAAAAGCATTGCATCAATCCCCGGATTCCTGGTATACTGAAAAAAGAATGGAGCGTTCGATTCCCATGAGAGATGTGACCAAATATCAAGGCATCATTCCTGCCTTTTACGCCTGCTACGACAGCGACGGCGCCATCGATCCCCAGGCGGTCCGCGCCCTGACGGAGTACCTGATGAATAAGGGCGTCAAGGGTCTGTATGTGGGCGGTTCCTCCGGCGAGTGCATCTACCAGAGCGTAGAGGAGCGCAAGCTGGTGCTGGAGAATGTGATGGCCGTGGCCCGTGGCAAGCTCACCATCATCGCCCACGTGGCCTGCAACAATACTGCTGACAGCCGGGAGCTGGCCGCCCACGCGGAGGCCCAGGGCGTAGACGCCATCGCGGCGATCCCTCCCATCTACTTCCACCTGCCGGAGCACGCCATCGCCCGGTACTGGAACGACATCTCCGACGCCGCTCCCAACACGGACTTCGTGATCTACAACATCCCCCAGCTGGCGGGCGTGGCCCTGACCATCCCCCTGCTCCATGAGATGCAGAAGAACCCCCGGGTCGTCGGCGTGAAGAACTCCTCCATGCCGGTGCAGGACATCCAGATGTGGCGGGACGAGGGCGTCATCGTCTTCAACGGTCCCGACGAGCAGCTGCTCTCCGGCCTCGCCGCCGGCGCCATCGGCGGCATCGGCGGCACCTACGGCGCCATGCCGGAGCTGTTCCTGAAGATCCGGGAGCTGTTCCTGGCCGGGGAGATGGAGAAAGGCCGGGAGATCCAGAACGAGGTCTGCCGGATCATCTACAAGCTGTGCTCCGCCCACGGCAATATGTACGCCGTCATCAAGGGCGTCCTCCGCAGGCAGGGCGGCCCGGACTGCGGCGGCGTGCGGCTGCCCCTGGCGTCCCTGGCCCCCGGCGACGAGGCCGTGGTGGAGGAGAGCGCGGCAATGATCGCGGCCGCCATCCAAAAATACTGCTAAGAAGGGACGATTCCCATGAGAATTTACGAGTGCGCGGACTACCGCGCCATGAGCCGCCAGGCCGCCAACATCATCTCCGCCCAGGTCATCATGAAGCCGGAGTGCGTGCTGGGCCTGGCCACCGGCTCCACCCCCATCGGCGTGTA
This sequence comes from uncultured Oscillibacter sp., assembly GCA_904393855.1. Taxonomy (GTDB): domain Bacteria; phylum Bacillota; class Clostridia; order Oscillospirales; family Oscillospiraceae; genus Oscillibacter. The sequence continues at coordinate 12,429 of CAJFNE010000021.1, forward strand.
CGACCAGCTGGTGGAGTGGTACAAGAAAAAGGATCTGTCCTTCCTCCGCGTCCGGAGCGTCAATCTGGACGAGTACCGGGGCCTCAGCAGCACCCATGAGCAGAGCTACCGCTACTTCATGCAGACCCATCTCTTCGACCGGGTGGATATCCAGCCGGAGAACACCCACGTCCCCAACGGCCTGGCGGCGGACCCGGACGCCGAGTGCGCCCGGTACGACCAGGTGATCCAGGACCTGGGCGGCATCGACCTGCAGCTGCTGGGCATGGGCCGAAACGGACACATCGGCTTCAACGAGCCCAGCGACGTCTTCGTCATGGGCACCCACCTGGTGAACCTGACGGAGAGCACCATCGAGGCCAACAAGCGCTTCTTCGCCTCCGAGGCGGACGTGCCCCGGCAGGCTCTCACCATGGGCATCATGCACATCATGCAGGCGAAAAAGATCCTGGTGGTGGTCAGCGGCGAGGACAAGGCCGAGGCGGTTGCCAAGGCTTTCACCGGCCCCGTGACGCCCCAGGTGCCCGCGTCCATCCTGCAGATCCACCCGGATGTGGTGCTGGTGGGCGACAAGGCCGCCCTGGTGCATCTGGATCGGAAAGGGGTCATCGAACTATGAGACTCACCGGCGCCCAGGTCTTTGACGCCCGGCAGGGCTTTGTGAGCCGTGACCTGTGCCTGGAGGGCGGGAACATCGCCCCCCAGGCGGGGGAGCCGGTGGACGTCACCGGCTGCTATCTGATCCCCGGCCTGACGGACCTGCACTTCCACGGCTGCAAGGGGGAGGACTTCTCCGACGCCACGCCGGAGGGCCTCCAGATCATGGCCGACTATGAGCTCAGCCGGGGCGTCACTCAGATCTGCCCGGCGGGCATGACCCTGGGGGAGGATCAGCTGACCCGCATCTGCCAAAACGCCGCCCATCACCGCAGCCACAACACCGGCGGCGCGGAGCTGGTGGGTCTCCACCTGGAGGGGCCTTTCCTGTGCAAAGCCAAAAAGGGGGCCCAGAACGAGGCTTTCCTCCACGACCCGGACCCGGTGATGCTCCACCGGCTCCAGGAGGCGGCGGAGGGGCTGGTGAAGCTGGTGACCCTGGCCCCGGAGCAGCCCGGCTCCCGGGAGTTCATCCGGGGCGCCCTGGCGGACGGCGTCACCGTCAGCCTGGGCCACACCACCGCCGACTACGACACGGCTCTGGCCGCCTATCAGGCCGGGGCCCGGCAGGCCACCCACCTCTTCAACGCCATGCCTCCTTTCACCCATCGGGCGCCCGGCGTGGTGGGCGCGGCCTTTGACTCCCCGGCGGTGAACGTGGAGCTGATTTCCGACGGCGTCCACATTCACCCCTCTGTGGTGCGGGCGGTATTCCAGCTCTTCGGCAGGGACCGGGTGATCCTGATCTCCGACTCCCTGCGGGCCACCGGCATGCCGGACGGCCGTTATCCCTTCGGCGGGCAGGAGATCGAGGTCCATGGGAACCGGGCCACCATGGCCGGCGATCCTAATACGCTGGCTGGGTCCGTATCGGACCTGATGGCCTGCATGAAAACCGCCGTTTCCTTTGGCATCCCTCTGGCCGACGCGGTGACCGCCGCGGCGGTAAATCCCGCCCGGGTTCTGGGCATCGACGACCGTCTGGGCACGCTGGACGCGGGCAAGGAAGCCAATGTGGTGGTCCTGGACCAGCATCTGGACGTGAAAGCGGTCCTGTTCCACGGCAAGGTGGTTGCCGGCTCCCTGTGAGGGCCGGATCACATCATAATCCATGACCCGTCCCCTACTCCATTCTCATAGGGTCCGGGATCGAACTGAAGGAGGAAAAAATCCGCCGGCCGGCGGTGCGGCAGTGTGGAGACCTGTCGTAATTCCCCGGGGGACGCTCCCCCGGCGGAGAGGCTCCCGCGCGGAGGCAAGGGAGCCACGGCCGATGCGTATGTCTACTGTCACCCTGAAAAACGTCAAGAAGATCTACGACAACGCGGTCACAGCAGTCCACGACTTCAACCTGGACATCGCCGACAAGGAGTTCATCGTGCTGGTGGGCCCCTCCGGCTGCGGCAAGTCCACCACGCTGCGGATGGTGGCCGGCCTGGAGGAGATCTCCGAGGGCGAGCTGTACATCGACGGCAAGCTGGTCAACGACGTGGAGCCCAAGGACCGGGACATCGCCATGGTGTTCCAGAGCTACGCCCTCTATCCCCACATGACCGTCCGGGAAAACATGGAGTTCCCCCTGAAGCTCAAGAAGATGCCCAAGGAGGAGATCAACCAGCGGGTCAACGCCGCGGCGGAGATCCTGGGCATCACCCAGTACCTGGACCGCAAGCCCAAGGCCCTCTCCGGCGGCCAGCGCCAGCGGGTGGCCATCGGCCGGGCCATCGTCCGGGAGCCCAAGGTGCTGCTGATGGACGAGCCCCTCTCCAACCTGGACGCCAAGCTCCGCAACCAGATGCGGGCGGAGATCATCAAGCTGCGCCAGCGCATCAACACTACCTTCATCTACGTCACCCACGACCAGACGGAGGCCATGACCCTGGGCGACCGCATCGTCATCATGAAGGATGGCTTCATCCAGCAGATCGGCACGCCCCAGCAGGTCTTTGACCATCCCGTCAACATCTTCGTGGCCGGCTTTATCGGCACACCGCAGATGAACTTCTTCCAGGCTAAGCTGGTGAAGGACGGCGAGGGTTCCTATCACGCCCAGGTGGGCGAGACGAACGTCCCCCTGTCCGAGGACATCCAGAAGGCCCTGGGCGGCGCGGATTCCCAGGATGTGACCCTGGGCATCCGGCCCGAGCACATCCGCTTCGCCGCTCCCGGCACCGCAGGCGCCCTCACCGGCTCCGTGGAGGTCTCCGAGATGATGGGCAGCGAGTATCACCTCCATGTGACCTGCAATGGCCAGGATGTGGTGCTGCGGGTGCCCACCATGGACCTGCCGCCCGAGGCCCGGAGCGGGATCGCCTACGGCGCGCAGATGAGCTTCACTTTCCGGCCCGACGCCATTCACCTGTTCGACCCGGAGTCGGAGAAGAATCTGATTCAGACCGCCGAGTAATCCACCCCCATCGCACAAAGCAAGCCCGGGAAAGCGAAAGGCTTTCCCGGGCTTCTTTTACTTCTCAATCGACCCGCACCTTCACCACGCACTTGCGGCAGGGCTCGGGTTTCCCGTCCACGGCGATGCCGGGGGCATGGGCGTCCTCCGGCCACAGAACGGCGAAGCGGTCCCCCGCCAGCAGCACCCGCCCGTCCACAGGCCCCCGGTGGAGCCAGATGTCCCCCTCCGGCCGGGCCTCCGCCATCTCCGTCATGTTCTCCAGCGGAGCAATCTCCATCCACTCCCGGCCGGAAATCAAAAACTGGATGTCGATGTACTTCCGGTGGCTCTCCGGCGTGTCGTTGGATAGTTTATTCTCATAGCTCTGGAGAGAGTAAAACAGGCGGTCTCCGTCCACCTCGTATTTCCCATCCGGCAACTGGGAAAAATCCGTGTCCCGCAGGAGCTCCAGCCCCCGCATCACGCCCGGGTGGATTCCCCGGTAGGAATCCAGGTGTTGCAGTGTTCCATAAAGCACAGTCAGGCCCTCCCCTGTCTCTGAAAAAATTTGGAATCTCTCCCCTTATTGTACCGCAACAGGAGCCCCGATACAAGGGAAACCTCTCTGGGAGGACAGACAGAGGTCCAGGCAGGGAACTGCCTGGACCTCTGTGTTTTTTATTCCAGTTCAAACGCGCCGGTGTACAGCTGATAGTACAGCCCGTGCTGGCGGATCAAATCCTCGTGGTCGCCCCGCTCCACGATCCGGCCGTGGTCCAGCACCATGATGGCGTTGGAGTTGCGGACGGTGGAGAGCCGGTGGGCGATGACGAACAC
>CAJFNE010000022.1 GCA_904393855.1 uncultured Oscillibacter sp.
GCGGGAGTTGTTGTTGGGGTCGCCGGAGCCGCCGCCCTCTTTCACGGCCACGATGATCTCCTTGGCGATCTTGGTGAAGGCGGCGGAGCGCTTGGCGTCCTGCGCGCCCTTGGTCTTTTGAATATTATGCCATTTGGAATGTCCAGACATGGTTTATTCTCCTTCTACGTAATATTGGATGACCTCCTGATGGGAGGCGGATTTCTGCACGGACAGCTCGGGGAACTGCTCCGTCAGATGGGACACGAGCTTGCGGCAGACCGGGTCCTCCGTGGGGAAGTGGCCCGCGTCGATCAGGTTGATCCCCTTCCCCGCCGCGTCCAGGAACTGGTGGTAACTCAAATCGGAGGTGACGAAGGTGTCGCACTCGGCGGCGATGACGGCGTCCTCGTAGTCTCCACAGGAGCCGCCGCCCACAGCCACCCGGCGAACGAGTGCGCCGGTTCCGGCGTAGCGCACGCCGTTGGCTCCTAGGGCGCGGCACACGCGCCGGACGAATTCCCGGAGGGGCATGGGCTCTGCCAGGGTCCCCATCCGGCAGAGGCCGTCCGGGTCGCCCAGGGGTCCAGGGTCGACCAGCGCCAGCGTCTCCGCCAGACAGTCGTTGACCCCTCCTCTCGCCACATCCAGGTTTGTGTGCATGCAGATGGCGGACACGCCATGCCGCAGCAGCTTCAACAGCAGATGGCCCTGGGGCGTGTCGCTGCGGACCGTTTGCACCGGCAGCCATTTGCAGTTCATCACCGGGTGATGGCTGACGATCAGCTGGCACTGGCCGGCGATGGCCTCGTCCGCCACGGCCTCCGTGATATCCAGGGCCACCAGGACCCGGGAGACCGCCTGCTCCGGGTCCCCCAGCAGGTGGCCCACATTGTCCCACTCCATGGCGCCCTCCCGGGGAGCAAGCGTGAACAGGGCCCGTTCAATTTCCCGGACTGTTGGCATGACGCCACTCCTCTCGCATAGCCAGCAGGTCAGTGATGATGTCCCGCAGATGATCGGCGTCGTCAGGGTCTTTTCCGTGGGCCGAGCGGCTGCGGCCCGCCACCACTCCCTGCAGCTGAATGATTTTTTCAATGATGTACCGCTCCGCCAGCGGGTCATGCAGCAGCTTGGCCCCGCAGTAGAGCTGTCCCAGGGACAGGGTCATCGTCCCCGCTCCCGCCTCCATCACGGGATAGAGGTGCCCCCGATCCCGGACCAGGGCCTCCCGCTGGATAACGTACCCGTGGCCGGACAGAAAGCCTCGCAGGACCTCCGGGCGGCTTTGGGGCTGCAGCAGCAGCGTGTGGCCGCCATCCGCTGTCCAGGGTGCAGCTGCCAAAATCGCCGCGATGTTCTCCCCGCCCATGCCGGCGATAACAACCGTGTCGCACTCCTCCGGCGCCACGGAGGATAGTCCGTCGCACAGGCGGAGGTCCAGCTTTGCGCCGTAATCCTCGGCGGTTTTCTGGGCCCGGCTCAGGGGGCCGGGGCGCAGGTCACTGGCGATGGCGGAAGCCGCCCGCCCCCGGAGGACCAGCCACACCGGCAGATAGCCGTGGTCCGTGCCCACGTCTGCCAGGCGGGCACCGGCAGGTACCCAGTCCGCCAGAAGCCGCAGGCGCGGCGTCAACGCAGGTTCCTTGGCCATGGTTCTTCCCTCCTCGGTGGAAGGACGCATGCGGGAAGCTCCCACATGCGTCCTCTTGGGTCCGCCGTTTACTGGGCCTTGTTGGCCTCCTCGTTCACCAGCTTCAGCAGCTTGTCCACGTCCACGCCATGGACGGCGCAGGCCTCCTCCACGGTCTCGCCCCGGGAGGCGCCGCAGCCCAGGCAGTGCATGCCGATGGCCAGGAAGATGGGCGCGGTCTGGGGAGCGATATCCAGGATATCACCAATGATGGTGTCTTTCGTAATGTTGATCATGAGAGATTCCTCCGATATAAAAATTCAGCAAGCGTATTATACGCTATTCCAGGGGGATTTTCAAGAGAAAAGTTTGGAAAAAACCTCCGCTTTTCCAAAAATATGCGCGCTTATCGTAAAAAACCGCCCTGGATGGGAGCGGGTCGCCTGCTCCCATCCACATGCGCGGCGGGGTCGGTCTTGGATTTTCTGAAAAGGCCTGAGACGAGGCGGAACCGCGTCACAGCCATCCTCTATTCGCAGGGGCATATTTCCCGCCTGCCGGCGCAAAAAAAACGGCGTCTCCGAAAGGAGACGCCGCTCTCTGCAAGAAACAAAACGGAAATTCAGTTTCTCAGCCCTGCTGCTCGCGCATCTTGGCGAAGCACTCGCTGCAGTAGACAGGACGGTCAGACTTGGGCTCAAAGGGCACGCGGGCCTCGCCGCCGCAGGCAGCGCAAACAGCGGTAAAGTACTCCCGGGGGCCGCGGGCAGCGTTCTTGCGGGCGTCACGGCAGGCCTTGCAGCGCTGGGGCTCGTTCTGGAAGCCGCGCTCTGCGTAGAACTCCTGCTCACCGGCGGTGAACACGAACTCCTTGCCGCACTCTTTGCACACTAAAGTCTTGTCTTCGTACATGATGTTTACCCTCTCTTTGAAAAGAAAAATATATTGCGCTCAGCGTTTGCTGACGTCGCCGGAAAAAAGCTGCCGCGCCACCTTGCGCCGAATGCGCTGCACGGCGTTGTCCACGGACTTTGGAGACTTGCCTACCGTCTCGGCAATTTCTCTGCATGAAAGACCGTCTAAATAGTACTCCAAAATCTTTGCTTCAAATTCGGACAACTGTTTCCGGACGCCAGTTAAGAGGGCTGCTGTGTGCTCCCTGTCGATCACATCGTCTTCGGGATTGCGCTGCTCTAAATGATTGGTTCCAGAGGTGTAGGAATTGCTGTCAAAGTCGGGAGTATCCAGGGAAATCGACTGATTGAGCACCTTGTGCTTTTCCCGCGCCGCGGCGCGAAGAACGGAATACAGCCGATTGCGAATACAAATTTCTGCGTAGGTTCGGAACGTGGCCGCCTTATCGGCGTCATATTCCCGGACCGCCTTGATGAGTCCCACCATGCCCTCCTGGGTCAGGTCCTCGCTGTCGCCGCCCACCAGAAAATAGGGCCGCGCACAGCTGCGGACCAGGCGGTTATAGCGGGTGACCAGGACCTCCTCCGCCACACGGTCTCCCCCGGCGGCTCGGGCGCACAGCGCCTCGTCGGAGAGGAGGCGAAAGTCCTCGGGCAAGTTCTCATAAGAATTGTACATATTGTATTATACCTGTCGAGTGCCTGAAATGTCAAGCAGAATATCAAAAATGCCGGATATTTTTTTGAAAAAATTTAGTCATTATATCGAAACTTGCGGAAATCCAGAGACGCATACCACAGATTTGAATCCCCAAATCTTCCCAGAAAAAGGTTTACATAGCGGAAACCTCCTGCAAACAGAAGGGAAATGTTTCCTTTACCTTTATAGGTGCAGCTGCTCCATATCCGGGGGCGCCTCCGCGATCCCGCCGGGGATGGGCTTGTGGAGGTGCTGATATGCTTTCTGGGTTACGCACCGACCCCGGGGCGTCCGGGTCAGGAAGCCCAGCTGCATCAGGTACGGCTCGTACACGTCCTCCAGCGTCACGGACTCCTCGCCAATGGTGGCCGCCAGGGTCTCCAGGCCCACGGGGCCGCCTCCGTAGTTTTCAATGATGGCTCCCAGCATCCGCCGGTCAATAGGGTCCAGCCCTAAGTGATCGATCTCCAGCGCGCACAGGGCCTGGTCCGCCACGTCTTTCGTGATGACGCCGTCCGCTTTCACCTGGGCAAAGTCCCGCACCCGGCGGAGCATCCGGTTGGCGATGCGGGGGGTGCCCCGGCTTCGGCGGGCGATCTCATAGGCTCCCTCCGGCACGATGTCCACGTTCAGGATGCCGGCGGACCGGGTGACGATCAGGGCCAGCTCCTCCGGGGTATACAGCTCCAGCCGCAGCGTCACGCCGAAGCGGTCCCGCAACGGCGCGGACAGCTGCCCCGCCCGGGTGGTGGCTCCGATCAGGGTGAATTTCGGCAGGTCCAGCCGAATGGAGTTGGCGCTGGGCCCCTTGCCCACAATGATGTCCAGGGCATAGTCCTCCATGGCCGGGTACAGGATCTCCTCCACGGACCGGTTCAGCCGATGGATCTCGTCCACGAACAGGATGTCCCCCTCATTCAGATTCGTCAGCAGGGCCGCCAGGTCTCCCGGCTTCTCGATGGCCGGGCCGGAGGTGATGCGGATGTTGACCCCCATCTCCTGGGCGATGATGCCGGCCAGGGTGGTCTTGCCCAGGCCGGGCGGGCCATGGAGCAGCACGTGGTCCAATGCCTCTCCCCGCTTCTGAGCCGCTCGGATGAAGATTTCCAGATTTTCCTTGGCTTTCTCCTGGCCGATGTACTCCTTGAGAGTCTTGGGCCGGAGGGACCCCTCCTGGGCGTCCTCCTGCAGGAACGTCTTGGCCACGATGGGCTCCTCGTAGATGTCGTTTCCAAAGTCAATGCTCAAAGTTTCACTTCCCATTCCTCTGCGGGTATCGTTCCCTTTGTCGTGGTGAAAGCGCGGCGCACGGCTATAGGCTGTCCACCACTTCCTGTAGGGCGTCCAGGAAGGACTCTTCCCCCCAGGTGTTCATCTTGAAGAACATGGCCTGGCTGCCGCCGGAGGTGATGGCGGAGAGATACAGGTCCCTCCCTTTCCCCACCAGGGTCACATTCAGGCTGACCCGGTTGCCGCCGGTAAAGCTGTAGCGCTCATAGACCCGGACAGCGCATCGCACATCTCCCAGGTCGAAATCCGTCCCATCCTCATAGGAAACGGACATGCTGCCCTCCAGTACACCGGTTTGGAGGCGGATCAGCACGTCGTCAAAATCGCCGGTAAGGGCCCGTTCCAGTTTTGCCATGGCAGCTCCTTTCCAAGCAAGGAAGCCCTCACTTGACCATTTTTTTCAGGCTCTGGCGGATGATTTCCTCCAGGGGTAGGTTCTCCACGTCCACACCCTTCAGGGCCGCCGCCACCTCGGCGCTGGTGTAGCCCAGGACAGCCAGGGCCTGGGCTGCCTCGGTGGCCTTGTTTGTAAAGGCGGGCACACTGACAGTGCTGCTCCCGGAGAAATCCAGCCCCGTGGCAGCGCTCTCCCGGGCCATCTTGTCTTTCAACTCCAGAATGATCCGCTGGGCCAGTTTCTTTCCCACGCCAGGTGCCGCCGTCAGGCTCTTCTCGTCCCCAGTGACGATGGCCATGGCCAGAGATTCCGGCGTGGTGGTGGAGAGGATGGCCAGGGCGGCCTTGGGACCCACGCCGGAGACGCCGATCAACAGCTTGAAGCTGTTCAACTCGTTTGCCGTGGCGAAGCCATAGAGGCCAAAAGAGTTCTCTCCCACGTCCAGATAGGTGTAGAGCTTCCCCCGCTGGCCCTTTTTCAGCCGGGAGAGCGTGTAGTTGGTGGTCTTGCAGGCATATCCCACCCCGCCGCAGTCGATGACCGCCAGGTAAGGCAGGATCTCCGCAACGGTGCCGTCTAAGTAGTAGAACATTCGATCACTCCAAAACCTGTGTAGAGAGTGAAGAGTTAAGAGCGGAGAGTTGAGATATGGTGTCCGACAAAGCCGGACTGTTCAAATCATTCCGCCTGCGGCGGAATTTAAAATCTTCACTCTTTACTCTCCACTCTTTTTCAAATCGTCTCTTTCACCCCGGTGCCCTGCTGGGGCAGGCGGGAGGTGGCGCTCCGGGCGTGGCACAATGCCAGGGCCAGGGCGTCCGCCGCGTCATCCGGCCGGGGGACGGCCTTCAGGCGCAGCAGACGGCGGGTCATGTCCATCACCTGACGCTTCTCCGCCTTGCCGTAGCCCACCACCGCCATCTTCACCTGGGAGGGGGTATACTCGTGGAGGGGGATGCCGCACTTCTCCGCCGTATACAGCAGCACGCCCCGGGCGTGGGCCACGGCGATGCCGGTGGTGAGATTCGTGTTGAAGAACAGCTCCTCGATGGAGATCACGTCCGGCTTCAGCTTCCCGATCAGCTCCTCCATGTCGGTGCCGATCTGGTAGAGCCGCTTTGAAAGGGGCAGCCCCGCCGGGGTGGTGATGGCGCCGTAGGTCACCATATGCACTTGTGCCCGCTCCGCCGTGATGAGACCGAAGCCGATGGTGGCGTAGCCAGGGTCGATGCCTAAGATGCGCATGGCGCCTTCCCTCCCGTTTACATGCCCTTTCAGTATAGCAAATTTCGGGGAGAGAAGCAACCTGAAAAGATAAAGAGATAAAAGATAAGAGATAAAAGATCTCCCGCATCGAGGCCAAGAAATCTCCTATCTCCTATCTCAATAGCTCCTATCTCATTTGAGGGGAATCACCACATCAGCGTTCGTCATCCGATGATAGGTGGGGTCTAAGTAGGCCACGTCGCCCTCCAGCCCTGTCAGGGGGAAGTCCTCGGTGTACCACTGGTCCTCCCCCACCTGCTCCTTGGCCTCCGCATCCCAATAGCCGTAGGAGGAGCCGAACTGCCAGATCTCATAGTGGTTTCCCGCCTCGTCCCAGAAGCCGCCGGCGGCAATATGGTTCATGGTCCGGCTGCCCTCTCCCAGGGGGCACATCATGTAGACGATCCAGCCCTCCGCCTGACGCTCCGTGCGCAGCAGCCGGACGCCCTCCGGCAGGTTCTCGGCGGTGCCCTCCGCCAGGTTCAGCTTGATTTTCGGCGCGTCCTTGTCCTTCCAGCGGGCCCCGGCGATGTGCAGGGTCAGATGCTCCCCCTGGCTGAAGAAGGGGCTGTCCAGCCAGAAGGTGCCCATACCCTCCCCGTCCGGGTCCCCGGTGGCGGCGACGCCGTTCAGACTCCTCTCGAACCGCTCCCCGTGCTCGTTTTCTAGGTACAGGTCCAGCCCCTCCAGCCAGGCGGTGTTGTCCGGGTCCGCCGTCAGGGTCAGCCGCAGGTGGGTGGGATAGATTTCCGCCTCCTGCAGGGTGAAGGTCTGGCCGTCCAGGGTAAAGGTTTGATTCAGCTCCAGAAGCGTGCCCTGGGCGGTGAAATAGGGATCGAACTCCAGATGGAAGGTCAGCTCCGCCAAGTAGTCCGGCTCCTCCCAGACCGGCTGGTCAAAGTAGCCGTCGCTGACGTTCTCCTCTGCGGCCGGGCCGTTATCCTGCTCCTCGGCATAGACGGAGAGGGTCAAGTCCAGAGCTCCCGGGACGTCGTTGTTCACAAAGTCCCGCTTGATTTCGATCAGCTCCCCCGGCTGCTCGGTCCGGCCGCCGGCGTCCCCGGCGCTGCCGTCACTGGGGGACAGGTCGTAGTCCGTCCACAGGGGGCCCAGGGCCGGGTCGTAGTCCAGGGTGTAGAAGATGTTCAATTGCTTTCGGTCCACGATCACGTACTCAATGGTGGCGGTAATACCGTTTGCCGTCTGGGACTGCCCGATGGGCTGGACGTAATCGTTCTCCACCGCGGCGGAGAGGGACGGCGACCAGGCCACCGCCCGGGCCAGTTCCCGCAGCACTGGCACATTCCCGCAGGCTTGGGCAAAGGGCACGGACAGGTTCACCAGCAGCACGAAGGCCGCGAAGCAGGCCGCCAGACCGCCTGCCGGGATGCCGAACGCCCGCCATCTCCGGCGGGATTTCCTCTGCCGCGCCTGGGCCCGCTGGACAGTGCCTTCCAGCGCCATGGGCGTCTGCTCCAGCTCCGCCAGCAGCACCTCATATTCCACGTTTCGGTTCATGGCTGTTCCTCCTCTCCCAGTTCCAGGCGCAGCAGCGCCAGCGCCCGCCGCTGCCGGGTGGCCACGGTGCCCTGGGGAATCTCCAAAGCGGCGGCGGTCTCCGCCTGGGTGTAACCGGCGAAAAACCGCAGGATCACCACCAGCCGCAGCTCCTCCGGCAGGCGGAGGACTGCTTCCCGCAGGGGCAGCGCGTCGTAAGCGTCCGGCCCGGCGCACGACCGCAGGGCCTCCTCCCCCACCAGACGCTTCCGGCGGCGAAGCTCCCGGTGGCACTCGTTGATCAGAATCCGAGTGAGCCAGGTCTCGAAGAACTCCGGCTGACGCAGCTTTTTCAGGGCCCGCAGGGCTTGATACACCGCCTCGTCCACGGCTTCCAGGGCGTCGGCCTCGCTGCCCAGGTACAGGTACGCCATGCGGTACAAGCGGGCTTTGACCGCCTCTGTCCGGGCGGCGAAGGTCTCAGGGTCCATAGGCGGCCTCCTTTCGGGTTCTAATCCTTAGAGTTGGGAGGGGGGGAATTTGTTTTCAAATTCGGAAAAAATTTATAGGCTGTCCGGATCGGACGGAGAATGCCGGGTTGCCGGCAGCAATGCGCCCCCCATTTTCTTTTCGATCTTGCCGAAAAGAAAACGGGCCGCGCCCGGTCCAAAAGAAAAGAACGCTGCGGCGGGTCGGTCCGCGCAGAGCGCGTACCTCCGGCCGCCGGCGGGGGAAGGTTAGACTTTCCTCGTTTCGGATTCATCAAACACATTCCCCTTGGGGAAACCTTTGGCCCGGGGAGGGCCCGGATACCCTGCCCTCCTCTTTTCGCTGGCGCTGCCATGGCGGTTACCGGGTCGCTGGCGCTGGCCTGCCGGTAAACGCGGGCCGACGAGGGCGTCGGCCCCTACGGGGCGATATGAGGGGCGGCCTGTGTGTCCGCTCGGTCGCCGAGCTCCCGTCACCCCTGTAGGGGCGGATGCCCACATCCGCCCACCCCGCCAGTCTCCCGTCTACCACCAGGCAAAGCGTAAGCGCTTTTAGAAGAACAGGCCTTTCGACAACCACCCCGAGGTCTGCACCAGACCGGCAATCGCGGCGCAAGACTGGCGCAACTGAGCCGTCCGGCGCGAGCCGGCAGAAGGGTAACAAAAAACGGAGGCACCGATTCGGAAGACCCCCGTTTTAAGCAAACCTGCACACACGTGCAGGCTCTGCGCCTACATTTTTTCTTTTGACCGCGCACTGCACAGCCGTTGGCGGCTTTGCCGCTTACGGATGCGGCGTACCCCTTGCGAGTACGGCCCGTTTGTCTCCGGCCCAAGTGCCGCCGCTCATGCGGCGGTTGGCCTACGACACGCGCCTGCGGGCGCAGTCTTTTCGGCAAGACCGAATGGGGTCCCCGCGCGAGCCCAGCGGAGCGGGTCGCGTGGGGAAAGGCGGAGCAAAGGGAGCGGGCGCAGTTTTCGCATAGGGGCCCCCGCCGCGCCCTGCGCGGTGGGGAGAGCCGGAGCAGCGGAGTGAGTGAGTTCTGGGCGCAAGGCCAGAACGAAGGATACAGAGCTTGTGACGGCGAGGGAAACGGAGTGAGCGGACTTTGTGACGCCGCTTATGGGAGGTGGAATGTCGCGGTCATCACCGCACTCCCTTGCGCCCGAACCGGACGCCCCCATCAAGCCCGCGGATGCGCTTTCTGATAAACATCTTTCAGCTGCCGTTTTACCACATGGGTGTAAATCTGCGTGGACGAGATGTCCGCATGCCCCAGCATCTCCTGGATGGACCGCAGATCCGCGCCGTTTTCCAGCAGGTGGACGGCGAAAGAGTGGCGGAGGGTGTGGGGCGTGATGTCTTTCTGGATGCCCGCCTTTTCCTGGTAGTACTTGATGATCTTCCAGAACCCCTGGCGGCTCATGCGTTCGCCGTTCATGTTGACGAAGAGGGCCTCCTCGCCGCTGTCGGCAATCAGTTGGGGGCGGACGTTCTTCACGTAGTCCTGGATCGCCTTGATGGCTGTGTGATACAGGGGGATGATCCGCTCCTTGCCGCGGTTCTCACAGCGGATGAAGCCGCCGGCGGCGTTGAAATCGTCCAGGTTCAGGGAGATCAGCTCACTGACCCGGATGCCGGTGGCGTACAGCAGCTCCAGCATGGCGTGGTCCCGGAAGCCCTTGGCGTCCACGCACTGGGGCTGCTCCAGGAACAGCTCCACCTCCTTGCTGGTGAGGATTTCCGGGTACTTCCGCTCCGCTTTCTCCGCGGTAATGCCCTTGGCGGGGTTGGCGCGGAGATCATGATTGGCCACCAGGAAATTGTAGAAAGACTTCACGGAGGCTAGAAACCGTGTAATGGAGGCCGCAGATTTGCCACGGCCCTGCATCCAGTGCATATACGCCTCGATCGTCTCCCGGTCCGCATCCCGCAGATCCCACTGCTGGGTGCTCCGCAGATACTCGGAAAACTGGGTGACATCCCGCAGGTAGGAACTGACTGTATTCTGAGAGGCGTGCTTTACCTCCGTCAGATAAGCGCCATAATGGGCGATATCGTCCATATGCAGTTCCTCCTTCCTCTCAAACTCACACAAATATGCGGCTTAAAACCGCCTCCAGCAGCCAGGGGGAGCAAAACAGCTCCACCCCCATGCCCGCCAGCAGAATCCCTGCACAGGCGGCGGCCCGCAGCCACCAGACCCGACCGTAGACGACCGGCGCGGCGCGGCGTCCCCTCCCAAAGGACGCCGCCGCCAGCGCCGCGGAATTTCCCCATGCGGGAACCGCCAGCAGAAAATAGCAGGGCAGCGTCACCGCGCATCGAAGGCCAAACACCGCCAACGCCAGCAGCACCCCGTCTCCCCCGAAAGCCGCCGTGAAGCAGCACACGGAAAAGGAGAGGGAGAAGCCAAAAGCCGCCGAGAGAACCGGCAGCAGTACGACTCCGATGGAGGCAAAGCCCAGCAGCACCGCCAGCAGCGGATAGCGGTAATAGAGCACCAGGGCAGACAGTACCGCGCGGGGAGAGAGACTGCTTTCCAGAGTGATATATCCCTGCAGATACTCCGACAACTCCTGCCCCGTCGTATCCGGGACCCGGCCCGCCAGGACCTGTCCCAAAAAAACGCCGCCTAAAAAAAAGAATGCCAATAACACCAGCCGCGGCAGCGGGGAGGAGCTTCCTCCTTGCCTGTTTCGATCCAACGTGCCTCACCTCGCTGCATCCTATGCGGAGGCGCGAGGGCTTATGCCACATTGGTTAACGTAAACTTGTTACTTCTTAACTATAATGCAAATTGCCAATTTTATCAAGGAATTTGCCGGAAATATTTCTTTTTTGGCAGTTATGCTGAAATATTATGTCAATAATATTATGTTAACTCTGTAAAAGGGGACGGGGCGTGAGGCATTAAAAAGCAAGATATGGGGGACGTGTTTCGGACAGGCCCCCCATATCTGTGTTTTTCTCCATGAAGCTGTGCACGGCCCGTTTCCCTGCCGCAATGCGGGTTGCCGCAGCAGGGGCGGCTTATTTTTGTGAATTTTCACAAGAGCTCATTTCCGTTTCCGCCGTCGCCGGCGGCCGCCCAGCACGCCGGCCAGCAGTCCGCCCGCCAACGCGCACAGCAGCAGGATTCCCCCCTGCCCTGCCCAGGAAATGCCCCTCCAGCAGGCGGCCCCCACCGCCACCAGCACAGCGGCGAAGAGCAGGGTGTTCAGAAGAGCCGACGGCAGCGTCCCCCAGGGCGTCCTGCGCGATGTCAGAAAACCACCGCCCAGCGCTGCCAGCAGACACAACGCCGCTGTCACAGGAAAGGCGCTGCTCTCCGGCACTGCCCCCTGGATCAGCAGCAGCGCCAGCAGCATCATGCCCGCCAGGTAGACCCCAAGAGAAAGCAGACTTCCCTGCAGCAGAACTACCCATACCGCAGCCGCAGGCTTCTTTTTGCCCATAAAACAACCTCCCTTGCAATTGCTCGTCATGGGAGCATATTCCAAGGGAGGGTGATTTTATGACAGATTCAGTTTTTTTCCTCAGCGGTTTCCTCGGCCGCGGGTTCAGAGACGGCTGCCTCAGCAGGAGCCGCAGTGTCAGCCTCCTGGGCCTCCTCTTCCTTCTGCTCGTCCTGCTTTTCCTCGTCCTTCTCTTTCTTCTTATTCTCAGGCTGCTCGCCGGTCTGGACGCCCACCTGGGACAGTGCCCACTTGGCGAACTGCACCCGCACACGGTCCTCGCTGGTCTCGATGACAAAGGTGTCCTTGTCCACCGCAACCACCTTGCCGATGACGCCGCCGATGGTGGTGATCGTGTCCCCCTTCTTCAGGCCGTCACGCATCTGCTGGGCCTGCTGCTTCCGCTTTTTCTCCGGGCGGAGCAGCAGAAAGTACAGCACCGCGAACATGAGGACAATCATGATTAATGATTCCATGGTTCAATCTCCTTTTTCTTTGGTGCGCTCAGAATACCACCATTATACCAGAACGCCCCAGTTTTGCAAGAACTTTTTTGTCCGCAGCGGGGCCGCCCCCGCTGCGGACTCTGACGCCTCAGACCCGCCGCTCCAGCTGGCCGCTGTACCGGGCACGGAAATCCGTGAAGGTGCCCTCCTCCAGCGCCGTCCGGATGCGGGCCATCAGCTCGTTATAGAAGTAGAGATTGTGCAGCACCGCCAGCCGCAGGGCCAGCACCTCGTCGGCCTTGAACAGGTGCCGCAGGTACGCCCGAGAGAAATTCCGGCACACCGGGCAGCCGCAGCTGGGGCTGATGGGCCGCTCGTCCGTCTGATACTTTTCGTTCATGATATTGACGGTGCCCTCCCAGGTGAAGAGCTTCCCGTGGCGGCCGTTGCGGGAGGGCATGACGCAGTCGAAGAAGTCCACGCCCCGGGCCACCGCCTCGATGATGTTGCTGGGGGTACCCACGCCCATGAGATACCGGGGCTTGTCCTCCGGCAATTCCGGTGTGACAACCTCGATCATCTCGTACATGATCTCCGCTGGCTCCCCTACCGCCAGGCCCCCGATGGCGTAGCCGTCGCAGTCCAGTTTGGCGATCTCCCGGGCGTGCCAGGCCCGCAGATCCGGGAAAGTGGCGCCCTGGTTGATGCCGAAGAGCATCTGGCCGGGATTCACCGTGTCCGGCAGGGCGTTCAGCCGGTCATGCTCCGCCTTGCACCGCTCCAGCCACCGGAGGGTCCGCTCCACGGAGGCTTTGGCATATTCATAGGCGGCGGGATTCTCCACGCACTCGTCAAAGGCCATGGCGATGTCGCTGCCCAGGTTGGACTGGATCTGCATGGACTCCTCCGGTCCCATGAAGATCTTCCGCCCGTCAATGTGGGAGGAGAAATAGACCCCCTCCTCCCGGATCTTCCGCAGGGACGCCAGGGAGAACACCTGGAAGCCGCCGGAGTCCGTCAGAATGGGGCCGTCCCAGTGCATGAACTTGTGCAGCCCGCCCAGCTGCCGGATCACCCGGTCACCAGGCCGCAGATGGAGGTGATAGGTGTTGGAGAGCTCGATCTGGCACCCGACCTCTTTCAGGTCAAGGGCGGAGACGCCGCCCTTGATGGCGGCCTGGGTCCCCACGTTCATGAACACAGGCGTCTGGACCACGCCGCCGTGGGCGCAGGAAAACTGGCCGCGCCGGGCGCGGCCCTCGGTCTTGAGAACTTTGAACATGTGTCGCTCCTACAAGTTTATTTGGGGGCCCGCAGGCCGTCGAAAAAGGTCCGCAGCTCCGCTTTCCGCTCCGGGGACAGTTCCCGCTTGGGGATGCCCGCCTCCGCGCCCGCCAGGGCGGTGAGCTGGTGGAAACAGGCGGCACGATCCACTTGGGCCCGGATGCGGAGGAACGCCTGCTCCGCGCCGGTCTCCCGCAGGGCCTCCGGGGTATCCACGCCCACCCGGCGCAGATTGCCCGCCAGCACGGGGCCGATATTGGGCAGCGATTCCAGATTCATATGGATGCCCCCCTCTCAATACAGGAACATGGCGTCGCCGAAGCTGAAGAACCGATACCGCTCCCGGACCGCCTCCTCATAGGCCGCCAATACCTGCTCCCGACCCGCGAATGCGGACACCAGCATGATCAGCGTGCTCTCCGGCAGGTGGAAATTAGTCACCAGGGCGTCCATCACCTTGAACCGATACCCCGGGTAGATATAGATATCCGTCCAGCCGGCCTTGGCCTCCATATGGCCATCCTCTCCGGCCCAGGACTCCAGCGTCCGGCAGGAGGTGGTGCCCACGCAGATGCACCGGCCCCCCGCCGCCTTCGTGCGGTTGATCAGGTCCGCGGTCTCCTGGGGGATGATGCAGTACTCGCTGTGCATCTCATGGTCTGTAATGTTTTCTTCCTTTACAGGTCGGAAAGTCCCCAGCCCCACGTGGAGGGTCACGTAGCCGATGCCGACACCCTTGGCAGCGATGGTCGCCAGAAGCTCCGGGGTGAAGTGGAGCCCCGCGGTAGGGGCCGCCGCGCTGCCCACCACCTTGGAGTACACGGTCTGGTACCGCTCCCGGTCCTGCAGCTCCTCCTTGATGTAGGGCGGCAGGGGCATCTTTCCCAGCCGCTCCAGCACCTCCAGGAAGATGCCCTCATAGTCGAAGTGCACCAGGCGGTTGCCGCCGGACAGCTCCTCCGTCACCTCCGCCGTCAGCTGGCCGTCCCCGAAGGACAGCTTGGCGCCGGTCCGCATCTTCCGCCCGGGCCGCACCAGGCACTCCCAGGTTTTGTCCCCCCGGTCGATCAGCAGCAGCACCTCGCAGGCGCCGCCGCCGGGCAGCCGCTGGCCCAGCAGACGGGCCGGCAGCACCCGGGAATCGTTCAGGATCAGGCAGTCCCCGGGGTTCAGAAAGTCCGGCAGCTCATAGAAATGGTGGTGCCCAACCTCCCCAGTGGCCCGATTCAGCGTCATCAGGCGGGAGGCATCCCGCTTCTCGATAGGCGTCTGAGCGATCAGCTCCGGGGGCAGGTCGTAATAAAAATCGCTGGTTTTCAACATGGTTCTGTTTGCTCCATCCCTCACCAGATAGTGATGTCCGTATAGTAGAATTCGAGAATGTCCTGATAAGTATACCCCAGCTCCGCCATGGCCTTGGCGCCGTATTGGCTCATGCCCACATTGTGGCCGTTTCCGGTTCCGGTGATGGTGATGCCGCTCCCGGAGGCTGAACTGCCAGCGGCGCTGCTGGCCAACACGCTGGACCCGGAGGAGGTGACGGCGGTGTGGGTTCCCCCTCCCAATTGACTGACTGTCCCAGTTCCGGAGATCACGGACACCCCCTCCAGACTGGAGAGGATGGTGCCGGAGTCATTCACCGCGTAGCCGCTTCCACCGGTGCCGCCGGTGATGGTGAATCGCAGGCTGGGGACACTCTTGCCCAGGGTGGTGCTGTAGAAAGCCATCCGGGCGTTGTCGCCGTTCATGGTCATGGTTTTGCCGGTGCTGTCCACAAAGGTGACCGACCGGACGTTGCCAAGGCTCGTATACTCCGAGACATAAGCATCCACCACGGTACCGATGTCATAGCCGCTGTTCTGCAGCACCCAGGTCAATTGATCCCAGGTATAGGTGACGGTATAGCTGTAGTTAGAGATGTCGGTCTGCGCCTCGTAGGGGTCCGTTTTCCCCTGGAGATAGGGCACATCGGTGCCCCAGACATTCTCCGCATCCTCCGTGGCGCCGCCGTTAGAGGCGTGGTATACCGCGTCCTGCACCAGTTCGCCGTCGTAGTAGAGCTTCAACCCGGCGGTGTTCTCAACCGCCTGGTCGGTACGGTCCGTGGCATAGGAGGTGTCGCTGCCCAGACCGTGGTACACCTGGCAGTCCGTGCTGTTGCACACATCGAAGCCGTAGGTGCTCAGATGCTTGCTGTCCCGGCAGGCGTAGGTCCGGGCGCAGATAGCCTGGGCCTCCAGAGCCGCCAAGGGCCAGCTGCCGCTCATCTCATAGGGGATGACCCCTTTCACATAGTCCTCCAGGTCCAGCACATTGATGACGGTCAGGCTCCCGCCGGAGAGGATGTACTCAAAGCCCCCGGCATAGCGGTAGCCCCGGAACCAGGTGGCGGTGTCCCGCCCGGTGGGCAGAATGCCCAGGGTGTC
>CAJFNE010000023.1 GCA_904393855.1 uncultured Oscillibacter sp.
TCCCCGCGCCTCCGTGCCCGGGTTCAAGCATGCGTGGGGTAGTTTCTGGTTAGAGGAGGATCGCACATGACGGCGTTGATCCTAAGTGACCTGCTGTATATGACGGCGATCGGCATGACCATGGCGTTCCTGTTTCTGAAGAGCCGCCTGCCCCGTCGGAAAACCATCCTCATCTTCTTTGGAACGGTGCTCCTGCTGATGGCGGTGGAAATAGCTTTGACGTTTGCATTCAGTGTTTATCTGGTCCTGCGCCTATATGGTCTGATCGTCCACATTCCGACCCTTCTTGTGACCGCTCTGCTCAGCCGATACCGCGGCTGGCGGCTGCTGTTCCAGTTTTTATCTTCGTTTCTTTTCTGCGCGATGATCCAGCAGGCCGGCGGGCTCGCCTATTACTGCGCCGGTCAGCAGGTGTGGGCCCCGTGGCTTACCTTTCTGATCCTCACCCCGCCGGTGCTGTGGCTGCTCCACAGCCGCATCTGTCCGGCCGTATTTCAGGTGCTGGATGAGCTGCAGCGGGGCTGGTCGATGATCTGCCTGTCCCTGGCCGCCTACTGGCTGATCGTTTCTTATCTGTTTCCGGGATATGTAGGACTGGACACGGTTAGCACCTTTGTAAAGCCCATGTTCTCCCTGCTGATGGTGGGCTTCTACTGTGTCCTGATCCTGCTCTTTTCCAGTGTGAAGCGGGAGGCGGAGGCCCGCTACCAGATCCAGCTCACGGCGCTCTCCCTCTCCGCCCTCCAGAGCCGGATCGACACCATCCAGACGATGGAGGAGGCCGTTCGGATCGAGCGGCACGACCTGCGCCACCGTTTCCGCGCCATCGCGGAGCTGGTGGCCCAGGGGAAAAACCAGGAGGCGCTGGACTTTCTCGGCGCCGCCCAGGCCCAGCTGGAGGAGCGAAAACCCGTCCACTGGTGCCGCCCTCCCGTGCTGGACGCGGTGTTCTCCTCCTACTTCAGCCAGGCCCAGCGGAAAGACATCCGGGTGGACGCCCATATCGCTCTGGCGGACCAGCTGCCCGTGGAGGAGGCGGAGCTGGCCATTGTCTTCTCCAACGCCCTGGAGAACGCCATCCACGCCTGCATGCGCCTGCCGGAGGAGCAGCGGGAAATCCGCTGCAAGGTGATCTCCTACCCCAATCTGATGTTTGAGTTTTCCAACCCCTATACCGGGACCGTCCGGTTCGATGAGAGGGGACTGCCGGTCTCCTCCCGGCAGGGCCACGGGATCGGCAGCCACTCCATTGCCGCGTTCTGCGAGAAGCACGGCGCCGCATACCAATACACCGCCGAGAACGGCCAGTTTACCCTACGGGTCATTCTGTAAGCGCCGGGGAGACCCGCGCCCGCGCTGCCCCGGCAGGCAGACGATAATCCCCAAAATGACAGGCAGCCCCATTCCCTTTTGTCGGGAATGGGGCTGCCTGTTTGGATTTTCTGTCTGTTTAATGCGTCCGTATGCCGCCGCTTCCTGAGAGCGGCAAATTCTGCGCAAATGCTGTCGGTTTTTGCGTTTGCAGCGAAAACAAGGTCTCTTGGTACTAGAATTTCATCAGGACGTTTCATTTGCCGGGCCGGTTGGAATCCTAATGAGAGATGGGGGATGCAGGCATGCAGGACGCCCGTTGCCGTCCCCACGACGGGAACCGCGGCAACCCGGCCGGAGCCGCCCGCCGCGGACCCGGCGGCACGGCTGCCGGGGGAGAAAGCAAGATTGGGAAGGATCTGAAAATCATGATAGAAAAGCGGTTTCATGTAGCGGAAAAGGGGTCCGATATCCGGACCGAGCTGCTGGCGGGCCTGACCACCTTCATGACCATGGCGTATATTTTGATGGTAAACCCGGGGATGTTCGCGGAGCTGCCCGGCGTGTCCTATGACGCCGTCTATATCGCCACGGCTTTTTCCGCGGCCGTCGGAACCTTTCTCACCGGCCTCCTGGCCAACCTGCCCCTGGCCCAGGCGTCCGCCATGGGCTCCAACGCCTTTTTCGTCTACACCGTGTGTCTCGGCTTTGGGCTGAGCTACGCAAACGCCCTGCTACTGGTCCTCCTGGACGGAATCGCCTTTATCATCCTAACCGTGACCGGCCTGCGGAAAAAAATTTTCGAGGCCATTCCCGCATCCGTGCGGCTGGCCATCCCCGCCGGAGTGGGCCTGTTCATCGCTTTCATTGGACTTCAGAACGCCGGCATCGTGGTGGCGGACCCTGAGACGTTCGTCAACCTGACGTCGTTCAACCTGCTGTTCGGCTCCGCCTCCTGGTCGGATGTCATGCCGATCCTGGTGACCCTGGCCGTTCTCATCGCGATTGCCGTGATGACCTGCCGAGGCGTCCGGGGCGCGGTGCTGTGGGGCATCCTGGGAGGCACCCTCCTGTATTACCTGCTGGGCTTCACGGTCCCGGGGTTCTATACCGGCTTTGGCTCCGGGTTGAATCTGAATCCCTTCGCGGCGTTCCGCGAGTTTGGAACCGCGGCGTTTGGACGGGTCTTTACGGAGGGCTTTGACTTCTCCCACTATCTGGCCGACCACAATCCCGCGGAGCTGGCGCTTCTGATCTGCACCACCTCCCTGGCCTTCTGCCTGGTGGATATGTTCGACAGCATCGGCACCCTGTACGGCGCCTGCGCCCGGGGCAGCCTGCTGACCCGGGAGGGCGAGGTCCCCCATATGAATCAGGCCATGCTGGCCGACGCCGTGGCCACCGCTTTCGGCGCGGTGTGCGGGACCTCCACGGTCAGCTCCTATGTGGAGTCGTCGGCGGGCATCGCCGAGGGCGGCAAGACCGGGCTGGCCGCCATGGCCACCGGCGGGCTGTTCCTCCTGGCCATGTTTTTCAGCCCCGTGGCCTCCCTGGTGCCCAGCTGCGCCACGTCGGCGGCCCTGATCTACGTGGGTATTCTCATGATGGACTGCACGAAAAAGATCGACTGGCAGAACACGGAGGAGGCGGTCCCGGCATTTCTGACCCTGGCGATCATGCCGATGACCTACAACATCTCCTACGGGATCGCCTTCGGCGTGATCTCCCATGTGCTGATCCAGGTGTTCTCCGGGAAAAGGAAATCGCTCAACGGGGGGAACTGGATCATCGCGGGGCTGTTCACGGCGATGTTCCTGGTCACCCACTGACAGGCGCGCGGCGCCTGGAATGCGAGGGCCCGTCCCGCCTCGCCCGCCCCCGGCGGCAGCGCTTGGGGCACTCAACAGATTGGGTTTTGATGAAAAGAGAGCCTGCGGCCATCCCTTTCAGGATGGCCGCGGGCTCTCCTGGTCTCTGCCCGTTTCTCCAATCTGTTGTGGGTGCGGTGTCAGGCCGCATATCCGCGCGGCGGCCGCCGATCGAAGTGTGATCCCACTCAGGCGGCGTTCTGGTCCAGCCCCAGGTTCCGCAGGCTGGTGTTCACCAGGGTCTCAATGTGCTGCTGGCCGGAGGCGCCGCCTGCGATCTCCTCCTGGGTGCGGGGGAGGAACTTGGTGGCCACCACCACGTCCTCCCGTTTGGCAAAGTCCCGGAGGGCCCGGCCCAGGTACTGCTCGCTGGTGCCGGATTGGTAGCCGATGGCGGTGTCGAAGAAGTTCACCCCCAGCTCCAGGCCCCGCCGGATGATCTCCCGGGGTGCTCCTCGTCCAACGTCCAGCTGTGCTGGCCGTTGTGGGGGTCGCCGAAGCCCATGCAGCCCATGCAGATGCGGGAGACCGTCAGATCGGCGTTCCCCAGCTTCGTGTACTCCATGGAACTTGCCCCCTTACTCCAGGCCGTTGTAGGCCGCGTCGTCCACCGGCTCGCACCACTCGTTGGAGGTCTCCTCGCCGGGCACCTCCACGGCGATGTGGCTGAACCAGCTGTCGCGCTTGGCCCCGTGCCAGTGCTTGACCTCCGCTGGAATGGTGATGACGGTGCCGGGGGTCAGGCTCACAGCGGGCTTGCCCTCCTCCTGGTACCAGCCCTCGCCGGCGGTGCAGATCAAGAGCTGGCCGCCGCCGGACTTGGCGTGGTGGATGTGCCAGTTGTTCCGGCACCCCGGCTCGAAAGTGACGTTGGCCAGGAATACCGGGCACTTGCCCGCCTCGGTCAGGGGGTTCAGGTAGGAATTGCCGATGAAGTACTGGGCAAAGGCGGTGTTGGCCTGGCCCAGGCCGAACACATTGGCCTGGTCAAAAGCTGTTTTGTCTTGGATGCGCATGAAAATCTTCCTTTCTATGTTTGTATGATTGATTTCCACAAGGGTGCTGGGAGCCCCGCGCCAGTTTGGCATGTCCAAAGCCGGAATCGATCCGAAATCGCTCCGCTGCCCTGTCATCTGCCTGCTTCATGGACTCCCCCCTTGGACTGGGCAAACGTTATGCCTGCTCCGTTTTGCCGTAGGACATGCATTTACCCAGAACCTCCCCGGTTCCCAGGTACTCGTAGGTGGGCATCTCAAAGAGCACCGGCTTGAGGGCCCGGTAGTCGAGCTTACCGTCGGCGGTGAGGACGCGCTCCTCGGCGTAGGTGGCGGCGATGGTGCAGATGAAGCTCTCAAAGTTCGGTGTCTGGTAGATGTCCTCCACTTGGCAGGCCATGGTCACCGGGGCGTCGTCGACCATGGGGGCGCCGGTGGTCTCGTCGGAGTGCCAGACGAACAACCCGCTCTTATCCTCTTGATTTCCGCTGACGCAGCCGGAGCGGTCCGCCCTGGGGAGCAGGGCCTCGTCCACGATGTTGATGGAGAGGGCTTTGCTCTCCCGGATACCCTGGTTGGAGTAGTGGGCGGCCACCATGCTGACCATCACGTGGTCGTGGCCGATGATGCCCAGGTGGCCCACCAGGGTCCAGTTGGGCTTGCCGTTCACCATGGCGCCCACCACGACCAGCGGCGTGGGGTACAGGGCAATTCCGTTTCCAATGTGCTTTTTCATAGCAGGTTTCTCCTAACTCTAATAGACCGTCTTTACTTGGTTCCCCCCGCCCGCTTCCGCAGAAACCGCGCGGCATAATAGGCCAGGAAGATGCACGTCCCCATCATGGCCAGGTAGTCCAGGTAGAAAAGCGGAAGTGGTTCGCTGAAGTCGAAAAACACGAAGTGGGTCCGCACCAGCATGTAGGTGAGAAAGTCCCGCCGCAGGAAGGCGATCAGTCCGTAGACCGCCACGCACCCGCCCAGAATGGGAAGCAGCGCCCGCCGGGTCCGAGAGGGCCGCAGTTTCAGGGCCTTCCGCCCCAGCCCCAGGAACATTCCCCAGTGGAGGCCCAGGTGCAGGGCCATCCCCACGAAGCCCCAGTAGGCAGACGCCATGTGTACCAGCCGGGCAATCCCCATCCCGCCCCGGATGCGGAGAAAGCCGAACACGTGGTTGGAGAGGACGATCCCGCTGGCCATCGATCCCAGCATGGCCAGGAGCACCAGCAGGTCGATCGCCAGCTGGAAGACCCGGGCAGGCGGATATCTTCCCTGGCAGATGGTGCGGAACCCATTTGCGTTGAGGATATGGTGGAGGATGAACAGGACCAGCATCCCCGCCCCCGCCCACTCGTGGGCCTCGTCCTCCCAGAACTGGTAGCCCATCAGGAACAGCGGGGCCAGGGTCATGAGGATGTCCACCGCAATCTTTACGGCTGCCTTTGGCTTCACGCCCTCACCGCCTTTCCCTCATTTCAGCCGGTTTCCCAGCTCATAGGCCCGCTGGGGATAGGGGGAGTGTTTCGTCATGGCCGGCGTACCGCAGCCTTTCCCCAGCACCATGCCCATGTCGGTGAGGTTCAGGTAGTGTACCAGAGTCCTATAGTGGCTCTCCAGCGCCTCAAAGGTCCAGCCGTCGCTGTTCCAGGCGGCGGCAATCAGGGCGGACTTCATGTGCCTGCTCTGGAGGGAGCTGTTGAAGGCGCAAAAGCGGTCAATCAGGGTTTTCAGCTGGGCGGACATCCCATAGTAGTACAGGGGCGTCACAAACACCAGCATGTCCGCGCCCAGAATTTTGGGACGGATGGACTCCATCTCGTCCTTCTGCGCGCAGGGTCCCTCGTAGCCGCAGTGGACGCAGCCGGTGCAGGGGTGGATGTCCGCATGGGCGGCGTCGATGATCTCCACCGTGTGGCCCGCCTCCTCCGCCCCTTGCTGAAAGCGGGCGGCCAGCAGATTGGAGGAGCCGTGCTTGTTGGGGCTCCCCTCCAGCATGACGATTTTCATGATGGGTCTCTCCTTTGCAGTTATTTTTCCTATGGACAGGAGCCGCTTTATGGGGCGGCCTCGATGGTGATGGTGCCGGACATGCCGCCCACCAGCTCCCCGCCGGACACTGCCTCGCCCAGCTCATACAGAGCGGAATTTGCGTGGAAGCTGTCGTAAAACAGCACCACATCCCCCCAGGGGGCATAGTAGGCCAGCATCCCCGCGCCGCCCTCCGCCAGGGGCGCATCCGCCGTGTCCAGAGCTTCCGGCGGATAGAAGATCTTCTCATTGGTGCTGTAGTCCTCCACCTCCACGGTGAGGGGAAGCTGGGAGAGAAGATCCTCTGCCGCGGTACTGTCGTTCAGCTGGTAGACCACCGTGCCGCCATCAAAGCGCACCGCGATCTGCCGCTCCGTCTGTGTGTCGTCCATGGTCTCGCCTCCTCCAAATCCCAGTTCGCTGACCCAGGCCTTGATGTCCGTTTCCGAAGCGGCGGCGTCCTCCTCATAGCAGTCGAAAATACTCTCGGAGATATTGGCCTCCGGGGCCGCCTCCGTGATGAGTTCCACGCTCCGGGCCAGGCCCCCGGTGCCGTGGGAGCAGAACAGGTACACGTCCTTGCCGGAGAGGTCGTTCTCCTCCAGGAAGGTCAGCAGGGCCATGGGTACGCCGTACCACCAGTTGGGGTAGCCCAGGAACACGGTGTCGTACTGGTCCAGGTTCTCCACCTGCTCCGCCAGCTCCGGCCGGGCGTCGTCTCCCCGCTCCTGGTTGGCCCGGTCCAGGCAGTCGTCCCAGTCGCTGGGATAGGGGTCCGTGACCCGGATGGGAAACAGATCGCCGCCGGTCTCCTCCTGCACCCAGCCGGCCAGCTGCTGGACATTCCCCGGCGCCGCCACGCTGGGGGAGGTCACCACGTCCACGTCCTCCGCCAGGACGGCGTTGTCCGCCCAGAAGAAATAGGCCACCAGGATCCTGCTGCCGGCGGTTCCCGCCGCGGGCTCTGAGGTCTCTGCCGGTTCAGTGGTCTCCGGTTCCGTACTGGCGGGCGGGGCGGGGTCCTCCGCCGGGGCGGTCTCTCCGCCGCAGGCGGCCAGGGAGAGGGTCATCGCCGCAGCGAAAAGAAGCGCGGGCCATCGTCTCATATGGGATTCCTCCTTATCTGATGTCTCAGGAACCATTTCGGTTCTCGGATCGGCTTCATTATAAGGTGGAGAGCCTTGAAATGTCTAATACTTATTTCTTATATTCATTTATGCGTGAAACGTATGATTAAAAAGAAGCCCGCAGTCCAGCAGGACTGCGGGCTTCTTTCCGATCGATCGGATCGGCCCGGAGCCGATGGGGCTGCTGGAAATCGCCAAACCCCCGTCCAGACAAGGGTTACGGGCGGACTTTTCTACATGGTTTTATCCGGTTCCATTCTGATATATCCCATTTTTCAACAGAGGAAAGGGCTCCCGCTGCCGTGGCGACGGGAGCCCTGCCGTGTCTTACAGGCACTCCAGGAAGATTTGGTAGACCTCGTCGTGGGTCAGCTGCCGGGGGCCGTTCGGCAGGAGATTCACGCTGTCCGCCACCTGCCGCAGCAATTCCGGAGTGATCTCCGCCCTGCTCTTCAGCTGGGATAGCTTCGTGGGCAGGCCGCACTCCAGGATGAAAGCCTCCAGCTCCAGGATGCCCTTCTGGGCCGCCTGGGCGTCATCATCGTCCGTGACCCCCCAGACGCTCCGGGCAAACCGGGCGAACTTCTCCGGCGCGTCCTTCACGATGTGCCGGTAGTAGGCCGGGTGCAGCACCGCCAGGCCCTGGCCGTGGTTGCAGTCCGTGTAGGCTCCCAGCTGGTGCTCCATCTGGTGGCACTCAAAATCCGTGACCCGGCCCACCTTCAAAATGCCGTTCTCCGCCATGGCGGAGGTCCACATGAGATTGCTGCGGGCAGTGTAGTCGTTGATATCTTTCAGCAGGGTCCGCATATTGGTGACGGTGCTGCGCATGACCGCCAGGGCCACCTCGTCGGACACGTTGTCCCGGTCGGACCGGCCGAAATAGGTCTCCATGGCGTGGCTCAACGTGTCGAAGGCACCGGAGAGCACCTGCATCCGGGGCAGGCTCAGGGTATATGCCGGGTCCAGCACGGCGAACCGAGGGGCCGCGGCGAACATACCGCCCTTGATTTTTGCGTCCTCGTTGGTGATGACGGCGCCGCCGTTCATCTCCGCGCCGGTGCCGGAGGCGGTGACTACCGCTCCCAGGGGGATCGGCGTCCCGGTGGGCGCCTGGTGCTGGACCATCTCCAGGTCCCACAGGTCCTCGTCGGTGACGGCCTGGGCGCAGACAATCTTGCAGCAGTCCACCACGCTGCCGCCGCCCACCGCCAGCACCAGGTCGATCTTATTTTCCCGGGCCAGTTTCGCCCCCTCCTGCACCTTGGCGTAGGTGGGGTTGGACATGATGCCGGTGAACTCCGTGACGGTCTTGCCGGCGGCCTTCAAAATGCCGGTCAGCTCCTCATAGACGCCGTTGCGCTTGATGGACCCGCCGCCGTAGGCCAGCAGCACGTTGGGACCGTAAGACGCCAGGATGCCGGGCAGGTGCTGCTGCGCCGCGCCCTTGCCGAAATAGACTTTTGTGGGATATTCATAGACGAAATTTTCCATAAAAAGACGCTTCCTTTCTTGATTCCGGCTCCCCTGGGGGAACCAGCTTTAGCTCTCCCGGCTGGGCCGCACGCCCAGGTCGGAGATATCCACGTTGTCCGGCTGGGAGACGGCGTACAGCACCGCGTTGGCGATCACGGACGGCTCCAGCCCCACGTTTTTGTAGAATTCCTCCACCCTGGTCTTGGTCTCCGATGGGGCGATCGTGTTCAGCAGCTCCGTGCGGATCGCGCCGGGGTAGATGGTGGTGGTGCGGATGTGGGTGCCCTCCTGGATGGACTCCATGCGGAAGGAGTCCAGCATGGCCCGGACGAAGTGCTTGGTGCCGCAGTACACCGCGTTTCCGGGGACGGACTTGGTGCCCGCCATGGAGGAGGTCACCACGATGTGACCCCGCTTCTGGGCCGTGAACGCCGGCAGCACCGCCGCCATGGCGTTGAGCACGCCCTTGATGTTGATGTCCACCATGGCCATCCAGTCGGACACCTTCAGCTCGGTCATGCCGCTGCCGGGCATGACGCCCGCGTTGGCGAACAACACGTCCACCCGGCCGAACCGCTCCTGGGCCAAGGCTGCCAGGGCTCGCATATCCTCCAGTCGGGTCACATCGGAGGCTATCCAGGCGGCGTTCTCCCCGATCTCCCCGGCCAACTCCCGCAGGCGGTCCGCTCGCCGGGCGCTGAGGACCACCCTGGCCCCGTTCTGAGCCAACACCCGGGCCGTCTCCCGGCCGATGCCGGAGGACGCGCCGGTGATCAAAACGACTTTGCCTTCCACGTTTTTCATATGGAAGCGCTCCCTTCGATTTTGATTACGCCAGGTTCAGGCTCTCCACCCAGGCGGCCGCGTCCGCCTCAGAGGCTCCGCCCCGGAACCGCTGGCCCTCCAGCCAGGTGCCATTCCCCGCCAGGTCCGCCAGCAGGTCCCCGCTCTGGCCCAGGCCGGAGGAAGAGGAGGTGCAGAACGGGATCACGGTCTTGCCGGCAAAGTCGTTGGCCGCCACGAAGCTGCTCACAGGCCAGGCGGCGATGCCCCACCAGATGGGATAGCCCAGGAAGACCACGTCATAGTCCGCCCAGGCCGCCGGGGTTTCCTGGGCCAGGGCCACGTCCCGCTCCTCCGGGTTCTCGTACTCATAGACCACCCGGCTGTTCTCGTCCGTCCAGTTCAGGTCCGCGGAGGTATAGGGGTCCGCCGGGGTGATCTCGAACAGGTCCCCGCCGGTAACATCGGCGATGGCGTTCGCCACCCCCTCCGTATTGCCGGTGGCGGAGAAGTAGGCCACCAGCACCCGGGTCTCGCCGGAGTCCTCCGGGGTCTCCTCCGCACCGGAGCCCAGCAGCTCCAGGTAGCGGTGGAGAATCACCGCCGCCTGGGCCCGGGTGGCCCGGCCGCTGGGGTCGAACCGATTGCCGTCCCGGCCGGTAATAACGCCGGTATCTCGGGCCCAGTCCACCGCCGTGACGGCGTAGGCGGCGATGGCAGCCTCATCGGCAAAATCCGTGCCGCTCTCCGCCGCGGGGCTCCCGGCGTAGCGCCAGAGGATAGCGGCCAGCTGCTGGCGGGTGATGGGATCGTTGGGGTGGAAAGTGCCGTCGGCGTAGCCGGTGACGACGCCGCTGGCGGAGGCCCACCGGACCGCGGCGGCGTAGTAGGCGGTCTCCGCCACATCGGAGTAGGCGGTACCGCCGGACACCGCCGGACTGCCGGCGGCCCGGTACAAAATCGCGGTGATCTGGCCCCGGCTGGTGGTGCCGTTGGGATCAAAGGTGGTGGCGCTGGTACCGTTCATGATGCCATGGTCCCGGACATAGACGGCGGACTCCGCGAACCAGTCGTCCGCGTCCACGTCGGAAAAGCCGGTGTCCTCCACGGCGGCAAAGGCGGTGATGCTGAGACTGAGGGTCAGGATCAGGGCCAGCAGCAGGGCCCCCATGCGCTTGCAGGTCTTCATGGGAATTCCTCCTTATCAAAGTTGTGCCTGGGAAATCAGACTTTCCGCACCAGGCCCGCCAGCATCTCCACCACGGCGGGGTCCCGGTGGTCGAAGAAAGAGCTGACGCCGGTGTCCAGGGCGGCGATGGCGTCCATGTCCTCCTGGGACAGGGCGAAGTCAAACACGTTGAAATTCTGTCCCATCCGCTCGCGCTTGGTGCTCTTGGGGATGCACACGATGCCCCGCTGGAGCTGCCACCGCAGCACCACCTGGGCCACGCTCTTGTGGTATTTTTCCCCGATGGCGGTCAGGGTCTCATTGTGGAACAGGTCATTGTGCCCCTCGGCGAAGGGGGCCCAGCTCTCCATCTGCACGCCCTTGGACCGCATGTAGTCCTGGGCCTTGGTCTGCTGGAAGAACACGTTGCACTCCACCTGGTTGACGGCGGGGGGCATGTCGTTGAAGGCGATCAGGTCCGCCAGCCGGTCCGGGTAGAAGCTGCATACGCCGATAGCCCGGATGCGGCCCTCCTTGCACAGCTCGGTCATGGCCCGCCAGGCGCCGTAGTAGTCGTTCAGGGGCTGGTGGATCAGGTACAGGTCCAGGTAGTCCAGGCCCAGCCGGTCCAGAGACTTCTGGAAGGCCGCCTTGGCCCCCTCATAGCTGGTGTCGGAGACCCACAGCTTGGTGGTGAGGAACAGCTCCTCCCGGGGGAGGCCGCACTCCCGCACCGCCTTGCCCACCGCCTCCTCATTGCCGTAGGAGGCGGCGGTGTCGACGAGGCGGTAGCCCACGTCGATGGCGTCCCGCACCGCCCGCTCGCACTCCGCCGGGTCCTTGATCTGATAGGTGCCGAAGCCCAGCTGGGGCATCCGCACGCCGTTGTTTAAGGTCACATCGTCCATACAAGGCATCCTTTCTTGTTCTCAGTCGTTGTAGATGACCGGCTTGATCAGGCTCCGGTCGTGGTGCAAAAACAGGTCCATGGCCTCCGGGATCTTGTCCATGCCGTGGTAGCGGTGGGTGATGAGCTTCTCAGGCTGGACCCGGCCGCTGGCGATCAGCTGGGCCATGCGGGAGAGCAGCAGCCGTCCGCCGCCGCAGCCCACGCCCTTGATGGTCTTGTCCCCGTAGCCGAAGCCCCACACGGCGGGCTGGATGGGAATGGAGGCGTTGCTGAAGTAGGCGCTCAGGTTTACCAACGTGCCGCCGTTCTTCAGCATCTGGAGCCCCAGACTCAGCTCCTTCTCGCTGCCGCCGCAGAGCACCACATTGTCTACCGGACCGCTGTTTTCCTGCATAATTTGATCAATATAATTTTCATTATGGTAGTCGATCAGGTGGGTGGCCCCGTACTCCTTTGCCACATCGAAGCACACGGGCCGGGAACCGATGGCGAACACATTGCCCGCCCCCTGGAGCACCGCCGCCCGGACGGCCATCAGGCCGACGGGCCCCACCCCCAGCACGGCACCGACTGGCCGAATCTCATGTTCAGGGCCTGGACCCCCTCAAAGGCGGTGCACATCATGTCCGGGACCATCACCGCCTGCTCCAGGGTGACGCCCTCCGGGATCTTGGCCAGGTTCATGTCCGCGTCCCGGATGTAGTAGGTCTCCACGAAGGAGCCGCCCCGGTCGGGGTAGTCCACCCCGGCGTACATGTTGTCCTGATGCTGCTTGGCCCGACCGTCTTGGGCCTCCATGCTCCGCCACACCGGCATCACCGAGCAGACGATGACCTTGTCTCCCGCCTGGAAGTCGCGGACCTCCGGGCCCACCTGCACGATCTCGCCGCACATCTCATGCCCCACCGCCTTGCCCAGCAGGTACGGCAGGGAGGCGCACCCGGTGGCGCACAGGTGGGCGTCGCTGGTGCAGGGGGACCAGATCAGGGGCTTGATGAACGCCCCGGTGGGGCAGGGTTCCTCCGGCAGGGGGCACTGGCCGCTGACGGCCAGGGTGTTCTGCCCGGTGATGACAACGCCCTTCATGTACTTCATACTGCATATCTCCTCTCATAAATTGCGATGGCAATGGGTATTTTATAATTCCTTTGAATATAGACCGCGCACTCCACCTTTGGACAACTCTCGCCGCACTGCATAACAGTGTGCTGCGGTTGCTCTCTGCCGGCTTCGTCTAGCTTCTGCCCCATTTATTTTACAGGCAAACTCGTGGGAGTATCAGAAAGAGCATTTCGGATTTTTCCCTCACCATTCCGCCCTTTTGTATCAATTCTCCCAAGAAACGTCTTTACAATTTATTTCAGAGTTTCTAAACTATAAGCAAATCAGTTTTAGGAGGAATTATCAGTGAAACACCGGGTTAAAGTTACTGTGATTGACAAAAAACTCTATCCCGAACTGCAGCTCCAATATTGTGCTGATCCGAACTCCGGCCCCTGCCTTTGCTATAATATTGGGGATGAGTTTATCTTTGACCGTGATGGTGATAAGGATGATTTCTGGCACATGGGCTTGAATACCTTGGTGAAAACCACCGCTGACCCAGACACCGTTGCAGGCGGGCCTAAAATGCCACACTGTTCAGAGGCTTGGGATGCTATTTCACGGTATATCTACACAGGATTACAAGGTGGATCGATCATGCGGGGCTGGATGAAAGAAGAAAACACAATGATTGCTTGTTGTTCCGATGGTACTCGTCCGGTTATTTTCAAAATCGAGCGAATTGATGAAGAATAAACGATTGTAAATGAAATTTACCAGTGGATGCTTATTAGGGCATCCACTTTTTCCTTCATAGAGCCCCTTTCATTAGGAACGTGCCGTACTCATATTGACCTGATAGCGTGGATCACATCACAGGTCACACCGCCTTACTTGGCTATCCTCCACATATTTTCTTCCTCAACTCTGTCCAGGCCGCTGGAGCAGCCGGTGATCAGCCACGTTCTCATATGCTCCCCCCGCCGTCTATCGAATGAAGTTGGTGCTGATCCGGGGCTCCTGCTCCGGGATGGCAATGCCGGCCTTTCGGCCCGCCTCGATGCTTCGGAGCATCCAGGCCATGTTTCTCCCCAGCACCCGCATGATCTGCATCCCCTCAAGATCCTTTTGGACCTCCTCCGGCGTCTGGCCGTGGACCATGTTCCAGTAGCGGGAGGTCACGATGGGCATCTGGGCGTAGAGCAGGTATTTGTTCAGCTCATCCAGGGCGGCTGTGGTCCCCGCCCGCCGGGCGGAGACCAGGGCCGCTCCCGGCTTGAAGGCGAATCGGTTCAGCCCGGCGCAGTGATCGGTAAAGAAGGCCCGGCTCAAAAAGCCCAGCATGGAGGCCGCGGCGGAGGCAAAGTGGACTGGCGCCCCGAACACGAATCCGTCGTAGTCCTCGGCCGCGTCCAGGAATATATTCACTGTGTCCTCATACCGGCACCGTCCCGTCTTGGCACAGAACCCGCAGCCGACACAGCCGGTGAGGGGATGGTTCCCGATCCAGAAAGTATCGCTCCTGATCCCCGCTTCCCGCAGAGCCGCGCCCACCTCCTGGAGAGCCGCGTCGGTACAGCCGCTCTGGTGAGGACTTCCGTTTACCAAAAGTACCTGCATGTTGTTGCCCCTTTCTGCCTGTTTGTTTCCTTTTCCAGTTAAGTATAGTGTAATCCCCCTCGGGCATAGGGAGAAGTCTCGAAAAGTTTCGGAGTATCAACCATCCGGTATAAAGCCCGGTTTTAGACGGATGCCTGCTCCGCCGGGGGCAGGTGCCGGAACGTGGAGCGGTACATCCCCAGAGATACCGGGAGCATGATGACCTCCACCACCAGCTGGGTCCAGATCATACCGTACAGCCCGATGGTCACATCCATCAAGATCAGCAGAGGGATATTCAAAAGTCCCTGGCGGCAGGCGGTGAGGATGGCGGACTGCACCCCCTTGCCCATGGCCTGGAGGGTATAGCTGATGAGGAAGTTCACCGCCGTCAGCGGCACCGCCAGGCAGGCGATCCGCAGGAAGGAGGCTCCCAGGGCGCTGGTCTCCGCCTCCGGGATGAACAGGTGGAGAAGCTGCGGCGCAAACACCGCGAAGCAGGCCACACAGCAGGCGGAGAAGATCAGCGCCGTCTTCCAGGAAAAGTAGGACACGGAGCGCATCCGGTCATAGTTCCGGGCGGCGTAGTTGTAGCCCACCAGGGGCATGAACCCCTGGCACAGTCCCATGGACACGTTCAGGGGGAACTGGTCGATGCGCTTGACGATGCCGTAGGCCGCCACCGGGATGTCCCCGTAGCCGGAGGCCAGGTGGACCATCACCATGTTGGAGGCGTTGCCCAGGGCAGTGGCCAGGGCGGAGGCCAGTCCCACGGAGAAGATGGGCCCCACATAGCGGAACGTAAAGTATTGGGGCCAAAAGGACACCGCCGTATGCCCCCTCAGCCGGAGGTAGGCCCCGGCGAAGAACACCACCGACGCGGCGTTGGAGCAGGCGGTGGCGATGGCCGCCCCGGCCACATCCAGGCGGAAGCCGAAGATCAGGATGGGGTCCAGGATCACGTTCAGGATGCCGCCGAACATCATGCCGGCGCTGGCCTCCCGGGCGTGGCCCTCGCTGCGGAGCAGATGCCCCAGGGCAAGGCTCACCATGGTGGCACGCCGCCGATCACCACCACCCACAGCAGATAGTCCTCCGCGTAGCCATAGGTGTCCGGGCTGGCGCCCAGAAAAGTCAGCAGGGGACGCCGCGCCAGGAAGCTCCCCAGGGAGAAGCAGGCGGTCACCACGGCCCCCGCCCAGATGCTGAAGGAGGACACATAGCGGATCTCTCCCTCCCGCTTCACCCCCAGCATCCGGGAGATCAGGCTGCTGCCGCCCAGGCCAAACAGGTTTCCCAGGGCGGTGAGCAGGTTGAACCAGGGAGACACCAGGGACACCGCCGCCACCATATAGGGGGCCCCCAGCTGCCCCACGAAGAAGGTGTCCGCCAGGTTGTAGATCATGGTCACCACCTGGCTGATCACTGTGGGAATGGCCAGGGTGGCCACCGCCCGGGGCACCGGGACGGTCTCAAAGAGTTCTTGTTCGCTGAATGCCGCCATGGAGCAGGTCAGCCTTCTTTCCTCTGGATTTTCTCAGGCCCGCTTTCCCGCCTGATAGGCCGCCTGGAACGCCTGGGTCTCCAGCACCTCGCCCTTCTGGTACACGCCGGAGCCGTAGATACGGTCCCGGACCTTGGCGCCGGGGAGGCAGTCGGTAAAGCCCTCCATCGCGTCCATGGTCCGCTCCATGGCCCCCTTGCCCGCGGCGGCTGTGGCGATGAAGTAGACCTCCTTGTCCCGGATCTCCGTATACCGGGGCAGAGTCCGGTCAATGAGGGTCTTCAGCTGGCCATTCATGGAGTAGAAATACACCGGGGTGGCCAGCACCAGCACGTCGGCCTCCACCATTTTCTCCAGGATATCCGCCATGTCGTCTTTCTGGACGCAGACGCCGGTGCCCCGGCAGCCGTAGCAGGCCAGGCAGGGGGCGATCTTCTTCTCCTGCACCCGAATCTTCTCCACTGTGTGGCCCGCCTCCCGGGCCCCCTTGGCGAACGCGTCGCACAGCAGGTCGGAGTTGCCCCCTTTCCGGGGGCTGGCGGACAGAATTAAAATCTTCTTGGACATTTCTCTCCCAATCCTTTCTCGTCAAAAATTGACAGGCGGAAGCCGGAGCCTTTGGCCCCGGCTCCCTGCCGTTTTTTCCTTATTGCGCGGACAGACCCAGGCTGTCCACCCACTCGCTGACGTCCTCACTGCTGGCGCTGGAGCGGAACCGCTCCCCCTCCTGCCAGTCTCCGGTGCCGGCCAGGTCCGCCAGCAGGCCTCCGCTCTCCCCCAGGCCGGAGGAAGAGGAGGTGCAGAACGGGATCACCGTTTTGCTGGTGAAGTCGTTGGCCGCCACAAAGCTGCTCACCGGCCAGGCGGCGATGCCCCACCAGATGGGATAGCCGATAAACACGGTGTCGTAGTCGTCCCAGTTCTCCACCTCCGTGGTGGTCAGCTCCACGTCCCGGAGGGACTCGTCGGCGTACTCCCGGCTGACCCGGCTGTTCTCATCCGACCAGTTCATGTCCTCATCCGTATAGGGCTCCGCCGGGGTGATTTCGAAGAGGTCGCCAACCGTGGCCTCCGCAATGTCGTTCGCCACGGATTCCGTGTGGCCGGTGGCGGAGAAGTATACCACCAGCACATTGCCGCCCGCAGTGGTCTCGTCGCCGGAGGTCTCCGGGGCGGCGGTATCCGTACTTGAGTCCGCAGGGGGCGTCGTCTCCTCCTGGGTCTGACCGGCGGTCTGATCGTCGGCGGAGCTGTCATTGCCGCCGCAGGCGGCCAGGGACAGCGCCATGGCCCCTGCCAGCAGGCAGCTGAAAAACTTCTTCCAGGTC
This sequence comes from uncultured Oscillibacter sp., assembly GCA_904393855.1. Classification (GTDB taxonomy): domain Bacteria; phylum Bacillota; class Clostridia; order Oscillospirales; family Oscillospiraceae; genus Oscillibacter. The sequence continues at coordinate 17,139 of CAJFNE010000023.1, forward strand.
TTCATAAAAGGTTCCTCCTCGTCTGCGTTTTGATTTACGCTGTCACGTTCTCCTGAATCCAGGCCTCGATTTGGTCGGCGATGACGTCGTTGTTCAGCTCCTGGAACATGAAGTGAGAGTTGCCGGTGATGCCCTCGTCCGGCAGGTGGACCACCGTGCTGTTTCCGCCGGCGGCGTTATAGGCCTCGGTAAAGGTGTCGGCACTGGCGGCCATCATGGACCACATGGCGGCGGCGGGCACGTCGGTGAACTCCTCGCCGATGTAATCGCCGTAGTAGAAGGTGACGGGAATGTTCTGCTCCACCAGGGCGTTGTAGGCGTCGCTGTCCGCCTCCGGGGCCATGCCCGGCTCGATGGCCACGATAGCGGCCACATGGTCCGTGTACCGGGGCACCTCCCAGCCGGGGATGCCGCCCTGGGAGTGGGTCACCAGGATGGAATCCTGGCCGGTGCGGTCATAGATCTCGTC
>CAJFNE010000024.1 GCA_904393855.1 uncultured Oscillibacter sp.
CCGCGTGATGAAATTCTCCGCCCTGGTCGTCGTGGGCGACGGCAAGGGCAAGGTGGGCTACGGCCTGGGCAAGGCCGCCGAGGTCCCCGAGGCCATCCGTAAGGGCATTGAGGCCGCCAAGAAGAACATGATCACGGTGACGCTGTCCGGCAGCACCGTTCCCCACGAGACCATCGGTGAGGCCGGCGCCGGCCGCGTGCTGATGAAGCCCGCCGCCCCCGGTACCGGCGTGATCGCCGGCGGCGCCGTCCGTGCCGTCGTCGAGGCCGCGGGCATCAAGGATATCCGGACCAAGTGCCTGCGTTCCAACAACCCCAACAACGTTGTCGCCGCCGCTTTTGAGGGACTCAAGTCCATGCGCGGCCCCGAAGAGGTGGCCCGTATCCGCGGAAAGAGCGTCGAAGAGATCCTGGGTTAAGGAGGCGCGAAACATGGCAAACTTAAGTATTAAGCTCGTCAAGAGCCTGAATGGCCGCCTGGAGAAGCAGGTTGCCACCGCAAATTCCCTGGGACTGCGCAAGATCGGTGACACTACCGTGCAGCCCGACAACGATTGCACCCGCGGCAAGATCGCCAAGATCGGCTATCTGCTGCAGGTCACGGAAGTGAAGTAAGGAGGCACGAAAGATGAAACTGAGCGAACTGTCTCCCGCCGAGGGTTCTGTCCGCCCGGCTTACCGCAAGGGCCGGGGCGCCGGCTCCGGCAACGGCAAGACCGGCGGCCGCGGCCACAAGGGTCAGAAGGCCCGCAGCGGCGGCAAGGTCCGCGTGGGTTTCGAAGGCGGCCAGATGCCTTTGGCCCGCCGGGTCCCGAAGCGTGGTTTTAACAACATTTTCGCAAAGCCCCTGGAGATCATCAACCTGAGCGCGCTGAACCAGTTCGAGGACGGGGACACCGTCACCGCTGAGGCGCTGCTGGAGAAGGGAATTCTCTCCAAGTGTCAGTACGGCTACAAAGTTCTGGGCAATGGCAAGGTTGCCAAGAAGGTCACCGTCAAGGCTTCTGCTTTCTCTGCATCTGCCAAGGAGGCTATCGAGGCAGCTGGCGGAAAGGCAGAGGTGATGTAACGTGATCCAAACGATTCGCAAGGCATGGGGGATTCCTGATCTGCGGAAGAAGATTATCTTTACGCTTCTGATCCTGCTGATCTTCCGGATCGGCAACGCGATCACGGTCCCCTATATCAACACCGAGGCACTGCAGACACAGCTGGCCAGCATGGGCAGCACGTACTTCGGCCTGCTCAATACCCTGAGCGGCGGTGCGTTCTCCATGGCCACGGTGTTCGCTCTGAGCATTCAGCCCTATATCAACAGCTCCATCATCATCCAGCTGCTGACCGTGGCGATCCCCTATCTGGAGCGCCTGGCTAAGGACGGCGGCGAGGAGGGCCGGAGAAAGATCCAGTCCATTACCCGTTATACCACGGTTGCCATCGCCATCCTGCAGGCCCTTGGCTACTATATGATGATGCAGCGGTATGATCTGCTGGCTTCCGATGCCACCGGCATCTGGCCCGCTCTGGTCATCATCATCACGCTGATTGCCGGCTCCTCCTTCGTCATGTGGATGGGGGAACAGGTCAATGAGTTTGGTGTGGGCAACGGCATCTCCATCATCCTGTTTGCCGGCATCCTGGCCCGGGTGCCCAGCATGATCTCCGGCATGATCGACGGCGTGCGGACTTGGTCCGGCGTCCAGGCCGGCAGCATCACGCTGGAGGGCCTGACCTCCAGCTACGAGTCCGCCGGCTACACCAGCGACATGGCCGCCCAGCAGGCCCAGGCCGTGCTGGACAACGCCATCGCCCCCTGGGGCGTTGTGCTGCTGATCATCGGCATCCTGGCGCTGATCGTCTTCATCGTGTTCATCTCCGATGCTGAGCGGCGGATTCCTGTCCAGTACGCCAAGCGTCAGGTGGGCCGGAAGATGTACGGCGGCCAGAGCACGAACCTGCCCATGAAGGTGAACATGTCCGGCGTGCTGCCCATCATCTTCGCCCAGAGCATTGCCACGCTGCCCATCACCATCTGGAGCTTTATCGGCGTCCCCGACGAGGGCACCACCTCCCGGGCGATCTATGACGCCATCGACACCCAGTCTGTGATCTATATGGTCGTGTACTTCATCATGATCATTGGATTCAGCTATTTCTACTCCACCATTCAGTTCAACCCGGTGGAGATTGCCAACAACCTGAAGAAGCAGGGCGGCTTTATTCCCGGCTTCCGGCCCGGAAAGCCCACTGTGGACTTCATTAAAAGGGTGCTTAGCAAGGTGACGCTGTTCGGCGCCATTTACCTGGGTATCGTGGCCATCTGCCCGATTCTGGTGGGCAAGATCATCAGCAACCCCTCCGTGTCCATCGGCGGCACCTCGGTCATCATCGTGGTGGGCGTTGCCCTGGAGACGGTGAAGGCGTTGGATAACCAGATGCTGATGCGTCAGTACAAGGGCTTCCTGGAGTAAGAAAGGCGATTGTATGAAACTGATCCTGTTGGGCGCCCCCGGCGCCGGTAAAGGCACACAGGCAGAGATCCTGTGCAAGGAGCTGAATATCCCCACCATTTCCACGGGCAACATTCTTCGAGCCGCCATAAAGAACGGCACGCCCACCGGACTGAAAGCCAAGAGCTATATGGACGCGGGGCAGCTGGTGCCCGATGAGGTGATCATCGGCATTGTGACCGAGCGGTTGGCCGAGGCCGACTGCGCCGGCGGCTATATCCTGGACGGGGTGCCCCGCACCATCGCCCAGGCGGAGGCCCTGGAACAGGGTGGGATCCAGTTTGACGCTGTCGTCTCCATCGAGATCTCCGACGAGACCATCATGGAGCGCATGAGCGGACGCCGCGTCTGCGAGTCCTGCGGGGCCAGCTACCACCTGGTGGCTGTGCCCCCCAAGACCCCCGGCGTGTGTGACAGCTGCGGCGGCAAGCTGGTTCAGCGCAAGGATGATGCCCCCGAGACCGTCAAGGCGCGCCTCGAGGTCTATCATAAGGAGACCGAGCCCCTGAAGGACTTCTATGCCCAGCGCGGTCTTCTGAAGTCCGTGGAGAATCAGCCCACTGTGGCGGAGACCACTCAGGCCATCCTCCGCGCTTTGGGGAGATGAGAGCATGATCACGCTCAAATCACCCCATGAGATCGAATTGATGCGCCGTGCCGGTAAAATTACCGCGGCTGCCCGTGCGCTTGCAGGGGAAATGGTAAGGCCCGGCGTAACAACCCAGGAGATCGACAGCGCGGTGGAGCATTTCATCCGCAAGCAGGGAGCGGTTCCCTCTTTCCTCCACTATAACGGCTATCCGGCCAGCGCCTGCATCAGCGTCAACGACGAGGTCATCCACGGCATCCCGGGCAAACGGGTGCTGCAGGAGGGTGACATCGTCAGCGTGGATGTGGGGGCCTATATCGGAGGATTCCACGGCGACTGCGCGGCAACTTTCCCCTGCGACACGTGTCCCCGGAGGCCCAGGACCTGATCGACGTGACCAGGCAGAGCTTCTTCGAGGGCATCCGATTCGCCAAGGAGGGCTGCCGGCTGCAGGACATCTCCGCAGCGATCCAGGCCTATGTGGAGAGTCACGGCTACTCCGTTGTCCGGGAATATGTCGGCCATGGCGTCGGCGCCCAGATGCACGAGCCGCCGGAGATCCCCAATTACGGCCACACCGGCCGTGGGCCCAGGCTGCTGCGGGGCATGACCCTGGCCATTGAACCCATGGTGAACGCCGGTTCCCCGGCCATCCGGGTGCTGCCTGACGGCTGGACCGTCAAGACCCTGGACGGCAAGTGGGCTGGCCACTACGAGAATACGATCCTGATTACCGACGGGGAACCGGAGATTCTGACGGCTCCCGCCATCTAAAAGGTAAGAAGAACGTATGGAAATTGCAAAATCCAACATCGTCCGATCTGACGCGGGCCGCGACAAGGGGAAGCTCTTCGTGGTGCTGGCGGTAGAGGGAGAGTACCTCCTTCTGGCGGACGGGAAATCCAGAAAGGTGGAGGCCCCCAAGCGGAAAAAGCGCAGACATGTGCTGTTTGTGTCGGCGGAGGAGACCCGGCTTTCTGAAAAGATCAAGAGCAACGAGAAGATCACCAACAGTGAACTTCGCAGGACCCTCGCGGCTTTCCGCGACGAGGTCCAACCGGACCAGGAGGGATAACGTTTGGCAAAATCCGATATGATCGAAGTGGAGGGTGTTGTGGTGGAGGCTCTGCCCAACACGACGTTCCAGGTGGACATTGGAAACGGACACACGATTCTGGCACACATTTCGGGAAAACTCAGAATGAATTTCATCAGGATTCTGCCCGGCGATAAGGTCACGGTGGAGATGTCTCCCTATGACCTGACCCGCGGCCGGATCACATGGCGCAGTAAGTAAGCGCCGGAAAAGACACAAACCGCTGAAAGGAAGGTTTCAAACTATGAAAGTAAGACCGTCCGTGAAGCCCATGTGCGAAAAGTGCAAGGTTATCCGCCGCAAAGGCCGTGTCATGGTCATTTGCGAGAACCCCAAGCACAAGCAGAGACAGGGCTAACAATGAATTTGGAGGTGCTTTAAGAGTATGGCACGTATTGCCGGTATTGACCTGCCGAAGGATAAGCGCATTGAGATCGGCCTCACGTATATCTACGGCATTGGCAGAAAGAGCGCCAAGGACATCCTGGAGAAGACTGGCGTGAACCCCGATACCCGCGTGAAGGATCTGAGCGACGCCGACGAGCAGAAGCTCCGTGACGCGATTGACGATTACATTGTCGAAGGCGATCTGCGCCGTCAGACGGCCCTGGATATCAAGCGGCTGACGGAGATCGGCTGCTATCGCGGCATCCGGCACCGCAAGGGTCTGCCCGTGCGGGGCCAGCGCAGCAAGACCAACGCGCGCACCCGCAAGGGTCCCAAGAAGACCATTGCCAACAAGAAGAAGTAAGGAGGGAGAGGGAACATGGCAACTGCGAAAGCATCCGGCGGCAAGAAAGTCATTCGCCGCCGCCGCGAACGGAAGAACATCGAGCGGGGTCAGGTCCATATCCGCTCTTCTTTCAACAACACAATGGTGACCGTTACCGACACCCAGGGCAACGCGATCTCCTGGGCCTCCTCCGGTGGACTGGGTTTCCGCGGCAGCAAGAAGTCCACGCCGTTCGCGGCGCAGACCGCAGCTGAGACGGCCGCCCGCGCCGCCATGGAGCACGGCCTGAAGACCGTGGAGGTCTTTGTCAAGGGCCCCGGCCAGGGCCGTGAGGCGGCAATCCGCGCGCTGCAGGCGGTGGGCCTGGAAGTGACCATGATCAAGGACGTCACGCCCATTCCCCACAACGGCTGCCGCCCCCCGAAGCGCCGCCGCGTGTAATCGAAAGAGGAGGTAACAAGCACTATGGCAAGAAATATGCAGCCGATTGCCAAACGCTGCAAGGCTCTGGGCATCTCTCCTGCCGTGATGGGTTACGCGAAGAAGACCACGAATCGCAACCCCGGCGGCCAGATGCGGAAGAAGAAGAGCGAGTACGGCATTCAGCTCAACGAGAAGCAGAAGGTCAAGTTCATCTATGGCATTCTGGAAAAGCAGTTCCACGACTACTATGAGGCCGCCGCTGCCGCCCCCGGCAAGACCGGCGATAACCTGCTGATCACGGTGGAGCGCCGTCTGGACAATGTGGTGTACCGGATGGGCTTCGCCATGACCCGCCGGCAGGCCCGCCAGCTGGTGAGCCATGTCCACTTCACGGTCAACGGCAAGAAGGTCAACATCCCCTCTTACCTGGTGAAGGCCGGCGATGTGATTGAGGTGGCCGAGAGCAGCCGTTCCTCCGAGGTCTTCAAGCGCCTGACGGGACAGGATGCCCCCATGTTCCTGCTGCCCGCCTGGATGGAGCGCGAGAAGAATACGCTCAAGGGCACCGTGACCCGGCTGCCCGCCCGCGAGGACATCGATGTGCCCGTGGAGGAGCACCTCATCGTCGAGTTGTATTCTAAGTAAGCGGAGGTTACCCTCGAAAATGACAAGAACTGCCTGCGGCAGGCGGGTTGAGCCTGCCGCAATGAGAAGATGAAGGAGGGTACTGCATGATCGAAATTGAAAAGCCCCAGATTGAGTGCATGGAGACGCCGGGCGATGTGACCTACGGCAAGTATGTCGTGGAGCCCCTGGAGCGCGGCTATGGCACCACTCTGGGCAACGCGCTCCGCCGCATTATGCTCTCTTCTCTGCCGGGCACCGCGCCGACGACCATCAAGATTGCCGGCGTGCAGCATGAGTTCTCCACCGTTCCCGGGGTGAAGGAGGATGTGACGGAGATCGTCCTGAATATCAAGGGCCTGTTGACGAAACTGCACTGCGAGACCACCAAGACGGTCTACATTGAGGCGGTGGGTCCCTGTGAGGTCACTGCTGGCGATATCAAGGCGGACAGCGAGGTGGAGGTGCTGAACCCGGAGATGCACATTGCCACGCTGGACAGCGGTGCCACGCTCAACATGGAGATCACGCTCTCTCATGGCCGCGGCTATGTGCCGGCGGACCGCAACAAGCCCCAGCAGAACGTGATCGGAACGATTGCCGTGGACTCCATTTACACGCCGGTGTATAAGGTGAACTACACCGTGGAGCCTACCCGTGTGGGAACTTCCAGCGACTTTGACAAGCTGACGCTGGAGGTTTGGACTGACGGGACGATCTCTGCTCGGGACGCGGTTTCCCTGGGCGCCAAGATTCTGTGCGACCACTTTACCCTCTTCACGGATCTCTCTGAGAATGTGGGCAATAAGCCCACTGTGGTGGAGAAGGCGGAGGCGCAGCGGGACAAGGTCCTGGAGATGACCATTGAGGAACTGGATCTCTCTGTCCGCAGCTTCAACTGCCTCAAGCGCGCCAACATCAACACCGTTGAGGATCTGATTTCCAAGACGGAGGACGAGATGATGAAGGTCCGCAATCTGGGCCGCAAGTCCCTGGAGGAGGTTATCAACAAGCTCTCCATGATGGGACTGCATTTGGCCGACGAAGAAAATAATTAAAGCCGGAACTCCCGGCTGACTATGATCCTAAAGAAGGAGGAGACCGAAATGCCCGGAACTCGGAAACTTGGCAAGACCACGGACCAGCGGATGGCGATGCTGCGCCAGCAGGTCACGGATTTCCTGGACAACGGCAAGATGGAGACCACCGTCACCCGTGCCAAGGAGATCAAGCCCCTGGCTGAGAAGATGATCACGCTCGGTAAGAAGAACGATCTGGCTGCTTACCGGCAGGCCATGAGCTTCATCACCCGCGAGGATGTCTGCAAGAAGCTGTTCAAGGAGATTGCTCCCGGCTATGCCGAGCGCAACGGCGGCTACACCCGCATCATCCGCACCGGCGTGCGCCGCGGTGACGCTGCGGAGACCGCCCTCATTGAGCTGGTGAAGTAAAGAGTACCCCCTGAAAAAAAGCCCTTTGCAATGTGTACCTAGGCACGTTGCAAAGGGCGTTTGATTTTACTTGTAAGGGGCAGGGAACCTGTGCTATGATGGAGGCAGGGAAAGGGGGAACTGCCGATGCGGACCGTACAGTGCTACGAGTGCCGGAAACGGTACGACTATGATGAGGATGGCTTCTGCCCGCGCTGCGGGGCTTTCAACCAGCCGGCCCGCAGCACGTCCTCCATGCGGCGGACGGATTCGCGTGCCGCGGCGCAGGCCGGGAGCGACAGGAAGCTGATGGAGCGGACCTGGCAGGACTTGGGGCGCGACTTTCAAAAAATGGGAAAATCCTTTGGGAAACTGTTGGAATCCAAGCCGCGGAACCGGCGTCTGCCGGGCGGGGATCTCTGAGTACCGTTTCTGAGGAGAAAAAATTGACGGGTGTAATTTCCGCCTCTGGGCGCAAACTATCTCTGCAACGACAGGGAGGGATGCGTGAAGATGAGGAGAGTACGCCCGCTTTTTTTATGCCTGCTGCTCATATGCCTGTGCGGCTGCGGCCCGGATGAGCCCGCCGTCCAAGCGGACGGTGAAGCGGCGATTTCGGCGGAGCCCAAGTACGTGGCGCTGACCTTCGACGACGGGCCGCATCCCGGAACCACGGATGTGCTGCTGGACGGCCTGCGGGAGCGGAATGCCCACGCCACCTTCTTCCTGATCGGAAAGGAGATCGCGGGGCGGGAGGACCTTGTGCGGCGGATGCAGGCGGAGGGCCACCAGGTGGGCAACCACACCTGGAGCCATGTGCGGCTGAACGGCACCCAAGCGGCCAATACGGAGGAGATCCAAAAGACGGAGACCGTGCTGGAGGATATCCTGGGGGAGGGAACCTACTGGCTGCGTCCGCCCTACGGCCTGGTGTCGGAGGACGCTGAGAAGACCATTGATGTGCCGATGGTCAAATGGTCCGTGGACCCCAGGGATTGGGAGAGCCGGGACGCCGGCAAGGTAGCGCAGGCGATTCTGGCCAACGTGCAGCCCAACAGCATCATTTTGCTCCACGATATCTATCAGACCTCCGTGGATGCGGCTCTGGAAGTGATTGACACCCTGCATCAGGAGGGATACCAGTTCGTCACAGTGGAGGAATTGCTGGATATCAACGGCGTGACGCCGGAGTTAGGGGTCCTGTACTGCCGGGGAACGGGATAAAAACAAGAGACGCCGTTCGGCGTCTCTTGTTCGGGATGATCTTACCCCAGGATTAGCAGGATCAGCGTCAGGATCAAGAAGACAGCCCCGATCCACTTGGTGGCGCGGGCCAGCTTGGCGTCCAGGCTCTTAGCCTTGTTCTTCGCCAGGAAAGAGTCCGCCACGCCGCCGATGGCGCCGGAGAGACCGGCACTCTTACCGGACTGCACCAGAACAACCACAATGATGGCCAGGCCGCACAGCACCTGCAGAATGGTGATAAAAAGCTCCATATCGGAAAACCTCCATACATTGATGCGCGTAACCGCGCAGAACATTCACAGCAATTTATGATACCATAGTTTGTTCGCTTTTTCAAGGGGATTTTCTCAAAAAGCAAACGTTTTTTAGCAGAAAAAACAGTTAGAAAAATGGAACAAATGTTTGCTTTTCGCGGGGAACTGTGCTATAATGGCCTTGCTTAGAATATGACGCGGCAAGGAGGATCATTATGGGGAAACTCTCCACCATGCAGCAGAGGATCTATGACTATATCGCCTCCTGTATTCAGGAGCAGGGCTATCCGCCCTCCGTGCGGGAGATCGGCGAGGCAGTGGGCCTGAAGTCCTCCTCCACGGTTCATTTCCACCTCAAGCACCTGGAGGAGGCGGGCTATATTGAAAAGGGCGCCGGAAAGGGCCGCGCCATCACCCTGAAGGCACCCCATGTCCGGGAGAACCAGGTGCCCATCGTGGGTGATGTGGCGGCAGGCAGTCCCATCCTGGCCCAGGAGTGCATTGAGGATTATCTGACGTTCGACACCGGCGGCGCGGGGGACGAGTACTTTGCGCTGCGGGTCCGGGGTGAGTCCATGCTGAACGCCGGGATTCTGCCGGGGGACCTGGTGGTGGTCCGCCGGCAGCAGACGGCCAACAACGGGGAGATCGTGGTGGCCATGATCGAGGATGAGGCCACGGTCAAGCGCTTTTTCCGGGAGCACGGCCAGGTCTGGCTGCTGCCGGAGAACGATGCCTATTCCCCCATTGACGGCACCTTTGCCCAGATTCTGGGCAAGGTGGCGGCGGTGGTGCGCCGGTATTGAGGCTTCTGTCTGACAGGGAAGCGGGGCCGCGGCCCCGCTTATTTCGCGGCTGGGGGAGCGGGACTCTCCAGCCCGACCCGGAGTTTCTCCAGGGCCCGCTTTTCAATGCGCGATACATCGCGACACATCTAATGTAAACGATTGGCTCCGGAAAATCACGCCGTCTCAAACGGCGCGATTCCTTGCGATATCTGCCTTTCGGCCGTCTTGTCCAGCTGGGAGAAACGGAATTTGATCATGACCTCCTTGTCCTCGGTCAACTCCACCCGCTCCACCAGGTTCACCAGCAGCTCCCGGTTCTCCCCGATCGTTTCCAGAAAGGCCTCCACCAGTTCCCTGGCCCTGTCCGCACTGCGGACAGGGCTTTTTTCGCGCAGCTCCAACTCCCGCCGCTTTTCCTCCAGCTGTTCCCGCTCCAGCTTGACCCGGCTGAATATGCGCTGAAAGTCCGCCTCAGGCAGCAGGCCGGAGAGATGGTCGGCATATATCCGGTCTAGATTGGCGGTGAGGCTGTCAATCCTGGATGGAATCATCTGGAGCTCCACGTTCAGGCCATTCTGCCTTCTGAAGTTCTCCGCCATTTCCCGTGCCGCAGGCAGCAGTTCATCAGGATTCAGATACGCCTGGCACACCTCCCGCACCTTGGCGATCACCGCATCGGTCACCGTCCGTTCCTTGATGGAGTGGCAGGTGCACTTTCCCGCCTTGGTGAAGCGCTGATAGGTCCGGCAGATGAAGTACAGCACATCCTCCCCCTTGGCGTTTTTTCGATTGACGACCCCCAGAGGGCGGCCGCACTCGTGGCAGAAGATCAGGCCCTTGAGTGGGAAGTCGTAGGTTCGGCTGCGGGTGTGCCTGCGGCTTTGCAGCAGCGCCTGGACCCTCTGAAAGGTCTCCGTGTCCACCAGAGGCTCGTGGGTACCCTCCACCACCACCCAATCGGCGGGGGCCCGCCTGCGGCACTTCTTGGACTTGTAGCTGATCCGCGCGCTGCGGCCCTGCACCATGCTGCCGATATAGGTCTCGTTTTGGAGCATGTCGGAGATGCGCTCACTGCTCCACAGGCCGGAATAGGGGCCTGTTTTCGGAACCGGCAGATGGGCATAGACGGCGGGCGTGGGGATTTGCTCCTGATTGAACAGAGCCGCGATCTGCCGGCAGCTCATGCCGCCGAGCGCCAGCGAGAACATCCGGCGCACCACGGGCGCCGCCCCCTCGTCCACGACGAGCTGATGCTTCTCCGTGGGGTGCATCTTGTAGCCGTACATAGGCTTCCCGCCGATGAACTGCCCTTTCCGCTGCTGGTTCCGCTTGACCGATTTGATTTTCTTGGAGATGTCCTTGGCGTACATGTCGTTCATGATGGCCCGGAACGGGGTGATGTCGTTGGCGGTGGATTCCACCCCGGTGTCGATGCCGTCCAGCAGGGAGATGTACCGCACTCGGTGCTCCGGGAAGTACCGCTCCATGTAGTGGCCGGTGAGGATGTAGTCCCGGCCCAGACGGGAGAGGTCCTTGGTGATGACCATGTTGACGTTCCTGGCCTCGATGTCCGCAATCATCCGCTGGAAGTCCGGGCGGTTGAAACTGGTGCCGCTCCACCCGTCGTCTATATAGGTGTCGTAAACCTCCAGACGGTTTCGCCGGACGAACTCCCGCAGCAGGGATTCCTGATTCTGCACGCTTTGGGAGGGGCCGTCGCTCTCATCCTCCTTGGACAGCCGGATGTAGAGCGCCGCGTGGTAATCCATGGGATTTCCGATCTCTAGGAGCATCCGGGGCCTCCCGGACACAGCCGTCTCTGCAGGTGCAGCTGCCGCGCGCCCATCCTCTCAGCTTTCGGCGCGTTTCCGCAGCGTTTGCTCGATCCAGAGCCGCAGGGATTGCAGAATCAGCTCCCGTGGCTCCGGGTTCTCCTCTGTGAAAAAACAATGGACAGTCAACGCCGGTCCATCCCTTTTCACATGCCGTCCCTCCTTTCCTGGGATCAGTCTATGCGGCCGGCGGCCTGTTTTTTCCAGGGAAGCCTGCATTGGACAAAAAATATAGCCCCAACAGTGCTTTTACATCCCTCTATTTGGGAAATATAATTTTCCCAAACAAGGAGGACGCACGACATGGAGACCAGTTTGCTTGCAGTCATTGGGAATAATGTGAAGAAATACCGGGATCGGGCTGGCCTGACCCAGGCAGAGCTGGCGGAGCGGGTCGGCGTCGGGACCGCCTTTGTGTCCCGGGTGGAGCGCGGCCAGAAGCGGATGCGGCTGGAGACGGTGCTGGCGTTCGCGGACGCCCTCCAGATCTCCGCGGGGCTGCTCTTCTACGAGGAAAACCGGGATGCCCAGCTGCAGACCCTGGTGCGGATGCTGGAGGATCAGCCGCCGGAGTTCATCGACGGCGTGATCGCACTGGTGCGGGTATGTTTGGAAAATTTTGAGGGCAGGGGGACAGATTGACCTCAGATGTGATAGAATCAGATGGGAAACCGCAGGGAGGAGGGGATGCCATGAGGCCGGAGGAGGACGCGTTCTTGGAGGAGCTGTATCGGGAGCTCTTTCCCAAACTCTGGAGGTACGCGCTGACCGCCCTGCGGGACCCGGAGCGGGCCCGGGAGGTGGTGCAGGACACGTTTCACGAGGCGGTCCGGCGCATTGACGTGCTCATGGAGCACGGGAATCCCCGGGGCTGGCTGATGGAGACCCTGAAGAACAAGATCAAGCGCGCGGAGCGGGACTTCAACCGCTATGTCCTGCATTTCCTCTCCCTGCACTCCGACCTTGCCCAGGAGGACCGGGCTTTGGCCGCGGAGGACCCTGTGTTTCCCGGCACCGTGGATATCCTGCGGGAGATCCGGGACTTTCTGCCGCCGGACGACTGGGAGCTGCTCCGGGAGATCGCGCTGGAGAAGCGCACCTATCTCACGGTCTCCCGGGAGCTGGGGATCAATGTGTGGACCTGCCAGAAGCGGGTCCAGCGCATCCGCGAGAAGCTGCGGAAGCATTTTCAGGAATATTTGTAAAAAAGATCAAAAAAAATGTCAGGATTCGGTATGTGCGGGAATATAGGAACGAGGGGGGTTCAGTCTGTGGCAGAAAAAAACGCAAAGGAAAAATACGCCTATCTGGACCAACTGAGCACGAAGGAGCTCCAGGAAATCCTGCGCGCGGACGTTGACTCGCCAGGCCGTGGCGATGATGAGGCGATCTTTTACATATTGGAGGTGATGGAGAAAAGAGAACAGGAACACCCCTCCGGCTCTTTTCCCGATTTAGACGCGTGTTGGCAGGAATTCCAGACGATCTACCATACGCCGGAAGGCGAGGGGCAGTCCCTGTACCCGGCGGAGGACCCGGACGAGGCCCCGGCGGGCGCGGCGCCCGCTAGAAAGCCGCGCAGGCGGGTTCTGCGGCGGTGGGTGCTGGCCGCGGCGCTCCTGACGCTGCTGATTGCCTCCCTGGCCATCCCGGTGGCCGGCTACGACAACCTGCTGGAGATGATCGGCCACTGGACTTCGGAGCAGTTCACTTTTATGACGGCGGACCGCGAGGATGAGAGCGGCCTGATCACAGACAGCGAGGACTCCGCGGAGACAGACGTTGGTGCGGAGCTGCGCCAGGTGCTGCAGGAGCATGGGATCACGGAAAACGTGGTGCCGACCTGGATGCCGGATGGATTTGAACAGACGAACGATATTTTCATTGAAGAATATCCTGAATTTGGTGTAACCGACTTTTTTGCTACATTTTCAGACGGGACAGATACTTGCGCCGTTAGCATTGTAAAACGAAGTAGCTATGTTGACGGTAATATCTACGAAAAGGTTTCTGATAATCCGGAGATTTATATTGCAGGAAATCAGAATCACTATATTGTACAGAATGAAGAGTCAATCATAGCTGCTTGGTACATAGAAAATCTGGAGTGCACAATCAATACCACAATGTCTGAATCGGACCTCAAAAGAGCAATTGATTCTATTTATTGAGGAGTAGTTCACCCATGAAGAAAATTAAATTATGTATTACGCTGGTCCTTACTTGTGTGCTTTTTGCGGCGATCTCATCTTTTGCCGCTGCCCGAGCAAGTGCGCAAATTGACTATTATAGTATCAATGCAAAAGCAATTGGGAATGGAGAAATCGCAATTATGTTCACTGTGACTGCACCCAGGTTTATGGAAGAACTTGGGGCAGAAAGTATTTGTGTTTATGAACGCGCTACATTGGGATGGGATCTGGTGGAAATTATGGACAAAGACGATTCCGGAATGACAGCGCACGATGCAATGAGACATGGTACTACGGTTTATTTCAATGGCGAATCCGGAAAAGAGTATAGGATCGTTGTAACAATTTTCGCAGAGGATAAAGATGGCGAATCCGATTCCCGTTCCAAGACATTTTCCATCACAGCGTAATAACATGCAGTAGTATCCATCCCTCACGGTGAGACCTGATTCCGACAGGATTTGCGTCTCACCGTGAGCTTTTTATGACCAGCGGCCCGCACGCGGCATGTGGTGTGCGGGCCGAAACATTGATACAGAAAGGAAAGAAGTTCTTGTTTACTTATCGAATTGTGGAGACTTATGATCCCCTGCTGGGGCGCACCTCTTACGGCATCCTGGCCCGGGAAGAGGAGGACGGAGCAATCCGGGAGATGGCCTTTGTGCCGCGGATCTCCGGCGACCGTGCTTTTGTCCAACAGATTCTGGAACGCTGCGAGAAAAACCAGCTCAGCCCGCTGCATCTGCTGGATGTGGTAACGGACGCGCTGCCTTGATACGCCTGCATCATCCGTCCACCGGCCGTCTTTCGGCGGGGCGGCTGATACCGGCGTATATTTTTTTGCCCTTTGCAGGAGACTAGCGGAAACGGACCGGGAGGAAGCCTATGACGTCACTGTGGGAGAAAACCTGGAAAATGCCCGCCTTCGCGCCCCTGGAGGGCGACCGGAGCACCGATGTGCTGGTCATCGGCGGCGGCCTGGCGGGGATCCTCTGCGCGTACCAGCTCCGCCGGGCCGGGGTCTCCTGCATCCTGGCGGAGACCGCGACCCTGTGCGGCGGCATTACCCGGAATACCACCGCCAAGGTCACCAGCCAGCACGGGCTGATCTATGCCGACCTCCTGCGGAAATTCGGCGCGGAGTGCGCCCGGCAGTATTTCGACGCCCAGGAGGCCGCCCTGGGGCAGTACCGGAAGCTGTGCCGGACGATAGACTGCGGCTGGGAGGAGCGAGATGCCTATGTGTACGTGCGGGACGACCCGCGCAGGCTGGAGCGGGAGCTGTTGGCCCTGGAGAAGCTGGGGATTCCCGGGGAGTTTGCCGGGCGGACGCCTCTGCCCGTTCCCGTCGCCGGCGCCATTCGGTTTCCGCGTCAGGCGCAGTTCCACCCCCTGCGGTTTGTCTCCGCGCTGACAGGGGGACTGGAGATCTATGAGCACACGGCGGTGCGGGAGCTATCCGGCACCAAGGCTGTCACGGACCGGGGCACGATCCGGGCCCGGAAGATCATCGTGGCGACCCATTTCCCCTTTCTCAACCGGCACGGCGGCTACTTCCTGAAGCTGTACCAGCACCGCTCCTATGTTATCG
>CAJFNE010000025.1 GCA_904393855.1 uncultured Oscillibacter sp.
TGCTGCGTCAGCTGGGCCAGCCGGTACAGCATGGTGCACAGCTGTTCCCGCGTGACGGGCTGGGACAACATCAGGTCCCCACCACTGCCCAGCAGGATGCCGTTCTCCACGGCCCACGCCACGCCCTCCCTGTGGGCGTCAGAGGGGGTATTGTCCACGGTCCTCTCCTCCTCGTACCAGGGCCGCACGGCCCCCAGAATCTGCGCATTTGGCCGGGTCCGCTCCATGACCTCGCCGCCATCGGAGTCGTTTCCCACAGCGGTGTTGCCCTCAATGGCCGTCACCGCGGAACCGCTCACCCTCTCCGCGATCCCGCAGTGGTCCGGGAGCCCATTGGCTCCCCAGTCGTAGATGACCACATCTCCCGGCAGATAGCCGGATGTCACCCAGGTTCCCGCTTTCTTCGCCGCGTTCATCAGCAGCGTGCAGGAAGCCGTCCGGGTGGGCAGGGCCACCCCCGCCTGGGCGAACACCCACATGACGAACATGACGCACCAGGGCTGGCCCGGCAGTCCGTACCAGGAGGCGTACTTCACCTGGTTGGACCCAGCCGGGGACTCCTTGGTTCCCAGCTCCCCCCGGGCGATCTCAAGCAGCGCCTGTGCCGTTGTCATTGGCATCACCGCCCGTCAACGTCTTCTTCTCCGCCTGGGTGCCGAAATAGAAGGCGATGACCACCGTGAACACCGTCAGGAATTGGTCCGTGGTCACCTGACCCGCCACGGCCAGGTAGGCGAACACGCACGTCAGCACGATGGTGACAATGGATTTCACAGCCAGCAGATTCGCCAATCGGCTCTTCAAAGCTTCCATAGCCGCCTCCCTTTAGATTCGCGTGGACCGCACGGCATAGCCGTTCTCGTCATAGGTCACGGCGAACTTGCCGATCTTGGTCCGCTGCTCCACGGTCTGGCCCGCCAGGTCCGTCCGCCGGGACAGGTCCACCTGGTCCGGCAGGGTCTCCGCCGGCTTTTTCCCGGCGGCCTCGCCCAAGGTGTCGCCGAACACCTCATAGGTCTTGCCGCAGATGTGGACATAGGCGGTCATGCTGGTGCCGCCGTCCGGCAGCACCGTGTTGACGGCGTGGTCCAGGACGCCGTTGGTAACATGGACCTTCTCCATGGAGCCAGTGCCGCTGTCCAGCAGGCCGTAGCCGTTGGCCATGTCCGGGTAGTGGCCCACGGTGGTGGAACGCAGGTCCTCCTCCGTCAGCGCGTTCCGATCGGGCTCCAGGCAAAAGCCCGCGCCCGCCTCCGCCAGCGCCGCATTGGTCTCCTCTAGGGCTGCGCCGCCGGCGGTGTAATCCCTCATGATTTCCCCGATTTCCCTCATAAGCATGCTCCTCTCATACGGATAGGCCGATACGGCCCAGTAAAAACGCGATCACCGCGGCCAGAACAGTCCAAATCACCCGGTCGGCGTGGGCCTCCCACCGCCTTTTCGGGGCGGACTGTTCCGCCTCCTGCCAGGACACCAGCTTCTTGATGTCCCGGTTTATACTATTCAGCTGTTCGTCCAGCTTTGCCTCCCGGGCGATCTGCTCCCGCTGCCAGTCGTAAAAGGCGGTGTGGAATTGCTTGGAGTCCCGCTGCCACTCCTCCAGGGCCTCGATGCGCTTTTCCAGCAGCAGGGCTCTGGCGGAGCCGATGCACTCCCGCTCCGGGTCCAGGATGCATTTTTCGTCCATGGCTTATCCCTCCGCGAAGTACTGGCCAACCAGCTCGTGGGGCAGGTATTGCAGGATGACCGCTCCGCCCTCCGCCTCGCCGGCGCGGGTGCAGAGATAGACCTTGCCGTCCTCCGGGTCCAGGTAGTATCTGCCATACACGTACTCCATCCCCCGGACCGCCGTGATGGGATCGTCCGCCGAGCCGGTTTCACCGGGGCGGGAGACCGCCGCCCACAGGGCCGGCGCCGCGTCCGGCGTCCAGCCGGGATTCCCGGTAGCGTCATGGGCCTGCACCAGCTTGTAGACGATGCCCTGCCACTGGTAGGGGGTGCCCACCGGCACATCCGTGTAGTCCCGCTCCCGCCAGGTGGGGATCATGGAGCGGTTCTCCAGCAGCTCCCGGTCATCCGCCTCCCCGGACACCGCCCGGGCGGCCAGAGCCGCCGCATCCGCCGCGCCTTTCTCCCGCATGGCGGTTTCCGCCAGGGTAAAGGTATCAGCCATAACATTCCACCCCCTCCGTATAGGCCGCCGCCAGGGCGTGCTCCCGCGCCGTCAGGCTGGCCTCCGCGGCCTCGGCCTGACGCTGGGCCTCCGCTGTCTGGGCCTGCAGCTCCGCGATCTGGGCCTGGTAGCCGGTGACGTCGCCCCAGTACTGCCGTTCTGTCTGCAGAATCACCGTGTAGCTGCGGCTGCCGCTGTCGTAGGTGATCCCCTCCACCTGGAAACCGTACCCCTCCGGCAAACCCAGCTCCTCCGCGTCCGTCAGGGCCTCCATGACGGGTTGGGACCAGTTGATGGCCTCAATGGCGGGCAGCTCCGCGTATTCCCGCTCGAACACCACCCGGTACTGTCCGCTGCCTCCGCCCCGGGTGACGAAGGCCGCCGCAACGCCGTCAAATTTCCAGCGCGCGCCGTATAGACTCATAGAACTCACTCCTCTGCCGTTTTTTTGAAATGTGCGCCCTGTTACAGCGGCGCCTGCGGGGGATTGTTGCACGGGCGCGTGCAAACGGCGGGAAAGTTTTCTCCTGTGTTTCCATTCTGGCGCGGGGTGCCAAAAAGCCCCGGTCCCTCAGCTACAGCCGAGGGACCGGGGCCGGATGTCATTCACTTTTGCGCGGGGTCCCACAGCGCCCGATGGGCCCATACGATCTGGGACCAGGTCTCCATCTCCGGCAGGTGCCGGGTCAGCTCCCCGGCATCCGCCCAGGCGCCGGTCATCTTTGAAACCTCCCGCACCTGGATGGGACCGGAAACCTGGATGGGGTAGACCAGCCCCAGATGGTAGTTGCTCACCTCCGCGGCCCGGTCGTGGATGACGCCGGCACAGGGCGGCATGGAGAAGGCTTGCAGGCCCACCTCCTCCCGCAGCTCCCGGCGCAGCCCGCCGGCGATCACGTCGTCCAGGGCCTCCTCCTCAGGGTTGATGTGGCCGCCCAGGCCGATGGAGTACATCCCGTGGAGCCGCTTCTCCGTCTGCTTGCGCAGCCGCTGGGTCAGGAAGTACTTCCCGTCCTGCATCAGCACGGCGTAGGGGATGATCTGCTTGTACTCCGCGGCGTACTCGGCATAGTCCCGGTCCACAAACTGGTGATGCCGCTGGACAAGGTCCAAAATGTCCGGGATTGCCTCCGTGATCAGGTCCGCCTCCGCGGACAGATAGGGGGCTAAAAGGTCGGTGGGAACGACGAGAACCTGCTCCATCTTATCTATCTCCGTTGTCTTTGGATTCCAGCCGTGTCGCGACGGCCCCGGCCGGTGAGAATTTTTATCATTATACCATGTCTCCGGTCTTTCAGCAAGCGGCCCGGCGAAAATGGCCGGGAGGGACGCCGCGGGCGGGCTCTTTCCATCTGCGCCGCCGTGTGATATAATCCGTCGTAGAAAGAGAGTACCGGACTGAGGGGAGTTCTCAGTCCCGGACGGAAACGGGGCCGCTCTGACCGGGAGAGGAGGGACTGCGATGGACCTGGTTGCCCTGAAAACGGAATTGCGGCAGCAATTGAAGCTGACGCCCCAGCTGCTGCAATCCATGGAAATCCTGCAGATGAATACCCAGGAGCTGGCGGAGTACCTGCAGCGGGCAACGGAGGAGAACCCTCTGCTGGACCGGGAGGACTCCCAATCCCTGACCGCCGCCTATGAGGAGCTGCGGCGGCAGGCCAGCTGGATCGACGGGGGTGCGCCCGCCGCCACCTTTACCCACGAGGGGCGGGGCCAGCGGGAGCAGGGGCGGACGGACCGGGAGACGGACAGCCTGGAGGCGTTCCTGCGGGACCAGCTGGAGCGCATGCGCCTGCCCAGGCCTCTGCTGGCCCTGTGCGAGTATATCGCAGAGCTGGTGGACGAGGACGGCTACCTGGCCCAGGAGGACCTGGACAACCTGCGGGAGCTGTCAGTCCCCCAGACGCTTATCGATCAGGCGCTGGAGACCCTCCAGGGCCTGGACCCGGCGGGAGTCTGCGCGAGAGATCTGTCGGAGTGCCTGACCTTGCAGCTGGTCCGGCGGGGGAACGCGCCGCCCGCCGTACTGGAGATCGTCAGCCGCTTCCTGCCGGAGCTGGGCCGGAGTCGCTACGGGCCCATCTGCCGGGAACTGGGGATCTCCCTGGAGGAGGTCCGGGAAGCCCAGCAGCTGATTGCCGGGCTGGACCCCCACCCCGGCCGGCAGTTTCAGCCGGAGGAGCCGATCCCCTATGTGTGCCCGGACATCTATATCGTGGAGCTGGACGGGGAGCTGCGGGTGGTCCTGAATGAATATGAGCTGCCCCGGGTCTCCATCAACGACTACTATGTGCGGCTGCTGCGGGAGTCTCCGGAGCAGGACACCCGGGATTATCTGCGGGAGAAAATGCGGAAAGCGAAATGGCTGCTGGACAGCCTGGAGCGGCGGGGCAGCACCCTGCAGCGGTGCGCCGACGCCATCCTGATGGCCCAGCATCCCTTCTTCTCCGGGGAGAGCGGGGAACTGGCGCCGCTGAAGCTGGCGGAGCTGGCGGAGACCCTGGATCTCCACGTCTCCACGGTCTCCCGGGCCACCCAGGGGAAGTATTTGCAGTGCCGGCAGGGGACCTACCCCCTGCGGTACTTTTTCAGCCGGGCGGTGGGGGGGACCTCCCGGCAGGCGGTGAAACAGAAGCTGCTGGCCCTGGTGCGGGAGGAGGACCCCCGGCATCCCCTCAGCGACCAGCGGCTGTGTGAACTGCTCTCCGGCGGCGGTGTCGCTGTGGCCCGCCGGACGGTGGCCAAATATCGGATGGAACTGGGCATCGGGTCCTCCAACGCTCGACGGCGGTAGGCCCATACGCGCCGTGAAGCATGCGCGGAGGCCGGACGGGGATTCCCGTCCGGCCTCCGTATTTTCTATCAGTTCACTCAATCAGCGGGTTTGCCCTTACTGGGGCAGGGCGCTGACCATGCCCCGGGCGCAGTCCACGCTGACCGTCATACCGTCCTGCAGGTGGCGGGTAGCGCCGGCGGCCCCCACGATCACGGGGATGTCCAGGGCCAGGCCCACCGTGGCGGTGTGCCCGTCCCCGCTGGCCTCCTCGCTGATGACGGCGGCGGCCTGCCGGACATAGGGCAGCAGCTCGTTGGTGGTGTAGGGCACCACCAGCACGCAGCCGGGGCGGAACTTCTCCGCCACCTCCTCCAGGGTGCGGCAGACGCACAGGGGTCCCACAGCCTTTTTGTCACCGATGCCCACGGCGTTCAGCAGGGAGCCGCCCACCTGGCGGACCCGGATCATATTGGTGGTGCCGGACACGCCCACCGGCACGCCGGCGGTGACCACCACCAGGTCGCCCTGGTGGATGATGCCGGCGTTCTCCGCGGCCTGCACGGCGAACTCCACCAGCTCGTCGGTGCTGGAGGCCTGAGGCATGGTCAGGGGCACCACACCCCAGTAGAGGGCCATCTGCCGCTGGACCTGGGGCTCCATCAGCAGGGCTACCACCGTGGTGCCGGGGCGGAAGCGGCTCACCAGCTTGGCGGTGGTGCCGCTCTTGCTGACGGTCAAAATGGCGTCGGCGCCGATGTCCATAGCGGTGGTGCAGGCGGCGTGAGCCGTGGCGGCGGCGATGGAGAGCCGGCCCTGGTTGGCCATATTCCGCATCCGTTTGGCATAGTTGATATCGGACTCCGTCCGCTGGGCGATGGCGTCCATGGTGCGGACCGCCTCCACCGGGTACTTGCCTGCCGCCGTCTCGCCGGAGAGCATGATGGCGCTGGTGCCGTCATAGATGGCGTTGGCCACGTCGGTGATCTCCGCCCGGGTGGGCCGGGGGTGCTCGATCATGGAGTCCAGCATCTGCGTGGCGGTGATCACCGGCTTGCCGGCGGCCACGCACTGGGCGATCATATCTTTTTGAATGATGGGGATCTCCGTGAAGTCGATCTCCACGCCCATGTCGCCCCGGGCCACCATGACCCCGTCGGCGGCCGCCAGGATGTCCGCCAGGTTGCTGACGCCCTCCTGGTTCTCGATCTTGGCGATGATCTGGATGTTGGAATTCTGCTCGTCCAGCAGGCGGCGGATCTCCCGCACGTCGGCGGCGGTGCGGACGAAGCTGGCGGCGATGTAGTCAAAGCCTTGCTGAATACCGAAGAGGATGTCCTCCCGGTCCCGCTGGCTCATGTAGGGCATGGAGAGCCGCACGTTCGGCACGTTGACGCCCTTGCGGTCCTTCATCACGCCGTCGTTTTCCACCCGGCAGCGGATGGTGGAGGCGGTGGTCTCCAGCACCGTCAGCCGCACCAGGCCGTCATCCAGCAGGATGGTCTGTCCCGGTTTTACGTCCTGGGGCAGCTCCCCATAGGTGATGGCGCAGCGACTCTCGTCCCCCACGATGTCCTCGGTGGTCAGGGTGAACTCCTGCCCGGTGCGCAGCTGGACGCTTCCTTTCGCAAAGGTCCTCAGGCGGATCTCCGGCCCCTTGGTGTCCAGCATGGCCGCCACCGGCAGGTGCAGTTCCTCCCGCAGAGCTTTCAGAGCATCCAGCCGCCCCTTGTGTTCTTCGTGGCTGCCGTGGGAAAAATTGAAGCGGGCCACGTCCATCCCGGCCAGCAGCAGCTCCCGCAGGACCCCATCCCGGTCTGTCGCAGGTCCCAGGGTACAGACAATTTTGGTCTTTCGCATCCCCATAACCGCCTTTCCTTGAAAAATTATTAGATAATCGATTTCGTCGCGAGAGCATTGTATCACAAGTTTGGGAAATAGAAAAGGGCCTTTCTGTAAAAAAATCGAACGCCGCGCCGGAAATTTGAAAACGCCGCAACGGGAAAGGGAACCCCGGCGGCTGCCGGGATTCCCTCCGTGAGAGAACTGGTTACATCAGGCTGTTGCGGGCAAAGCCGTTCTCCTGATCTGTCAGGTCTCCGTCCTTGTCGTGGGGATAGGCGTTCCGGGTCTGAGCCTTGTCGGCGGCGTCGTCCATGGCGTCCTCCGCGCCCTGCACGGCGTCGTCAACACCCTCCTGTACGTCGTCCACCCCCTGCTGGACGTCATCCATCAGGGAGTCGCCGGCGTGGTTCTGATCCGAATGGTTGCTGTTTTCGCCGGTGTCCTGCTGACCGGTCAGACCGTCATGGGCGCTGTTATCATTTCCCGTATCGCTTCCGTCGATCACGGCGCTGTTGTCGTCATTCTGACTCTGCGGGTTGTCATCGTTGCCGCAGGCGGTCAGGCTGAAGACCACCAGGAAAGAGGCCAGCAAGAGAGCCAGACTTCTTTTCACACTTGTCTCCTCCTTTTGTGCGGATTCCAAGGTGCGATACCCACAGTCGCTATTGTGTCCGAAAGATGCCGGGCCAGCCGTGGGATTTTTTTGAAAAAGGGCTTGCTTTTTTTAAAAACTGTGCTATATTAATAATAGGAATTATTATTAGTAAGGAGCGGGCTCTATGGAACGGCGGCACTCTCAGCAGCGGGAGCGGATCTATCAGACGGTGGCCGCCTCCTACGGCCACCCCACGGCCCAGATGGTCTATGACGCCCTGCGCCGGGAGATGCCCCAGCTGAGCCTGGGCACGGTGTACCGCAATCTGCGTCAGCTGGCCCAGGAGGGGCGGCTGCGGGAGCTGGACGGCCCCACGGCCCGGTACGACAGCGTGCTGCGGCCCCACAGCCACATCCGCTGCCTCCGCTGCGGCGCCCTGGCGGACGCCGGGACGCCCTACGACCCGGCGCTGGATCAGGGCGATGTGGCGCGGGGCTGGACGGTGCGGGGCCATGACCTGCTCTTTCACGGCGTATGTCCCGCTTGTGCGGAAAAGATAGAGAATCAAATTTATTGAAAGGGGAAAGCTGATATGGAACTGAAAGGGAGCAAGACGGAGGCCAATCTGTGGATCGCGTTTGCCGGGGAGTCCCAGGCCCGGAACAAGTATGACTACTTTGCCAGCAAGGCCAAGAAGGAGGGCTACGAGCAGATCGCGGCCATCTTCCAGGAGACGGCGCTGAACGAGAAGGAGCACGCCAAGCTTTGGTTCAAGGCCCTGGACGGCATCGGCACCACGGAGGAGAACCTGGTGGCGGCCGCCGCCGGCGAGAACGAGGAGTGGACCCGGATGTACGCCGAGATGGCCAAGACCGCCGAGGAGGAGGGCTTTCTGGCCCTGGCCGCTCAGTTCGAGGGCGTGGCCAAGATCGAAAAGACCCATGAGGAGCGGTACCTGAAGCTCCTGGACAACCTGAAGAAGGGCGAGGTCTTTAAAAAGGGCGAGAAGGTCATGTGGTTCTGCCGGAACTGCGGCCACGTGGAGATCGCGGAGTCCGCTCCCGCCGTCTGCCCGGTGTGCAAGCATCCCCAGGCCTACTTCCAGATCAAGGCGGAGAACTATTGATCGGACGGGTTTCCATGTCAGAAAGCGGCCCGGAGGGCCGCTTTCCGGCGTTTTTCCCCAGAGTCCGAATGAGGACGCATCCTTGTATGGAGGAAACTACCAAAAGTGTCTTTTTGGGGCGAAAATTTCTCGTGAATGTTTGTGAAAATCGTAGTTGACGCAAGGACAAAAAGCGGGTATGATGATACTATCGGAATTTAGCTTACCATGTTGCTAGAACTGATTTGGTGTAAAGGAGAGCTGCCTATGTATACACAGGAGATTACTGTCAACAACGAGGTAGGGCTGCACGCCAGACCCGCCACTTTCTTTATTCAGAAGGCCAATGAGTTCAAGAGCGGCATCTGGGTGGAGAAAGAGGACCGCCGCGTCAATGCCAAGAGTCTGCTGGGTGTTTTGTCACTGGGCATTGTGAAAGGCACCACCATCACCTTGATTGCCGATGGCTCCGATGAGAAGGAGGCCGTGGCCGCTCTGGTGGAGCTGGTTCAGGACAATTTTGGCGAGTAATTGAAATGAGACTTTGGAAGCCGGTTCCCGCTGGAGCCGGCTTCTTTATCGTATCAGGTCCCATTGGAAAGGAGACTGCCATGACCCGAGAGGAACTGAAGGAAAAAGCCGCCGACCTGCCCCTGGCCCCCGGGGTCTATCTCATGATGGATAGGATGGGCAAGGTCATCTACGTGGGCAAGGCCAAGAAGCTGAAGAACCGGGTCAGCCAGTACTTCCAGGACAGCGCCTCCCACACGGTCAAGACCCGGCAGATGGTGTCGCAGGTGGACCACTTTGACACGATCTTCGTCTCCAGCGAGTTCGAGGCCCTGGTGCTGGAGAACTCCCTGATCAAGCGGCACATGCCCCGCTACAACATCCTGCTGAAGGACGACAAGGGCTACCCCTTCGTCCGGCTGGGGACGGGGCCCTACCCCCGGTTCACCCTGGCGAACAAGTACGCCAGCGACGGCGCCAAGTACTTCGGCCCCTTCGGCGGCCGGTTCGAGACCCGCCAGGCCCTGGACGCGGTCTGCGCCGCCCTGCGCCTGCCCACCTGTAACCGGAAATTCCCCCGGGACATCGGGGCGGAGCGGCCCTGCCTGAACTTCCACATGGGCCGGTGCGACGGCTTCTGCCGCCCGGAGATGACGGCGGAGGAGTACGACCGCCGTATTGCCCAGGCCTGCCAGCTGCTGGAGGGGAAGAGCAAGCAGCTCCTCCGGGAGATGACCGCAGAGATGGAGGCGGAGGCGGAGGCGCTCCACTTCGAGCAGGCGGCGGCCATCCGGGACCGGATCAATGCCATCGGGGCCCTCAGCAAGAAGCAGACGGTGATCGCGGGGCTCTGCGCCGACACGGACATCTGGGGCATCCACCGAGGCAGCGGCAAGGGCTGCTACGCCGTGCTGCACATGGAGAACGGGAACCTGACCGGCCGGGAGACGGAGCTCTTCGACGCCCCCATGGAGGAGGGGGAGGCGGAGATGCTCTCCGCCCTGACGGCCCAGTACTATCTGCCCCGGGCCATTTTGCCCCATGAGATCCTGCTGCCGGTGGATACGGGAGACTGCGAGGGCCTGTCGGAGGTTCTGACGAAGCGGGCCGGCCACAAGGTCTGGGTCCACGTGCCCCAGCGGGGGGAGAAGGCGGAGCTGCGGGCCATGGCCCAGCGGAACGCCGCCGAGGAGGCGGAGCGGGCCACTACCGCCGAGGAGCGGGTGGCTTATACCTTGACTGTGCTGGCCAGGATGCTGGACCTGCCGGAGCCGCCCAGGCGGATGGAGTCCTTCGATATCTCCAACACCGGCAAGAGCGACATTGTGGCCTCCATGGTGGTCTACAGCGGCGTTCGCCCCCTGAAGTCCGCCTACCGCCGGTTCCGGATTCAATCCCTGGGGGAGCATCCGGACGACTACGCCTCCATGCGGGAGGTGCTGACTCGGCGGCTCCAGCGGGCCGCCGACGGGGACGAGAAGTTCCTGCCTCTGCCGGACGCATTTTTGATCGACGGCGGGGAGACCCACGCCCGGACGGCGCGGGAGGTGGCCGACGCCTTCGGCGTCCGGGTGCCCATCTTCGGCATGGTGAAGGACGACCGCCACCGGACCCGGGCGCTGGTGACGCCGGAGGGCCGGGAGATCGGCATCGTGTCCAATCAGGCGGTGTTCTCCCTGATCGGCCAGATCCAGGAGGAGACCCACCGCTTCGCCATCACCTATCACCACGAGAGCCACAGCAAGAGCGCCACCCGCTCCGCCCTGGACGGGATTCCCGGCCTGGGTCCCAAGCGGCGGGAGGCGCTGCGGAAGCGCTTCGGCACCATCAAGGCCATCCGGGAGGCGGATGTGGACACCCTGGCGGCCGTGGTGCCCCGCCCGGCGGCGGAGGCGGTCTGGAACCACTTCCACGGCGGACGGAGTTGAGACCGTCTGCTTCCCATCGGAAAAGGACGGGAGGAGAGCATCGTCTCGATGCTCCCCTCCCGCCCTTTTTCTGCGTTTAGGGGGAGGTGTAGGGCGCTTCCGCGAACGCCGGCCGCAGGGACAGCTGGGCCGGGACGTTGATGCTCTCGGTGCTGTTGTAGCAGGTGAAGCTCCAGTCCCCGTCGTGGGCGTACTGGGTGAACACATACTCCAGGTACCAGCCCTGGAGCTCCGGGTCGTCCCCGGCGTACTCCTTCCGGATGCGGAGGGAGGCGATGTGCTCCCTGCAGGCCCCGGTCTCCTCCGCGGTCTCACAGCGCCGCTCCTCCGTGGCGGAGACCAGGGAGATCCCCTCGTAGTAGACGGTGGGCTGGATCATGTCGTGGCGGATGGTGAGGGTCTCCAGGGCGGGGTCGTCCCGATCCGCCGCGTCCGTCAGGGAGATGGCCAGCAGATTGTCGCCCTCGCTGGGGCGCAGCAGCTGGTTCACCCGGTCCACAAAGGCCTCCGCCGTGCCCCGGGAGACCGTGTCCTGGGTCTGGAGCCAGGTGCACAGCCACTCCACCTCATCCACCATGGCCGCCGCGGTGTCCAAGTCGAAATCCAGGACCTCCGTCGGGACGGACGGCTCCTCCTGATCGCACCCGCAGCAGAGCAGCAGGCACAGCGCCGCGCCTGCCAGGAGATACTTCCGAAATTTGACCATACGCTTACCCTCCCCAGCGATGGAATTCATACCTGCATGATACCAGACCGGGGCGGAAAAGGAAAGGGGGAACAGCCAATTTTACAGACCATGGACCGGCGGAGGGCGGCGGAGGCGGCCTACTCGGTTACATAGAAAGCGCCCAGTCCGGCACAATAGAGAGATACCATACGGGATGGAGGAGTTAGAGATGGATGTATACAGCCTGACGCCCGCGCAGATTGGGGCGTTTCAGCAGTATCTGCGGGAGGAGGAGCGGTCGCCGGGGACCGTGAGGAAGTACCTGCGGGATGTGGAGGCCTTTTTCCGCTGGCTGGACGGCCGCCCGGTCACCCGGGAGGCGGCAGCGGCGTGGAAAGAGCATCTGCTTGCCACCGGCCACGCGGCGGTGACGGTGAACTCCATGCTGGCGGCGCTGAACGGCCTGTTCCGCTTCCTGGGGTGGGACCTGCAGGTCCGGCTCTTGAAGATCCAGCGCCGCATCTTCCGGGAGCAGTCCCGGGAGCTGACCCGGGAGGAGTACGCCCTCCTGGTGCGCACCGCCCGGGAGCGGGGACGGGAGCGGCTGGCGCTGCTGATGGAGACCATCTGCGCCACCGGCATCCGGGTGGGGGAGGTACCCTATATCACCCTGGAGGCCGCCCGGCAGGGCCGGGCTGAAATCGCCCTAAAGGGGAAAATCCGGGTGATCCTGCTGCCGGGGAAGCTGTGCAGGAAACTGATCAAATACGCCGGAAAACAGAAAATCACCTCCGGCGAGATTTTCCTCACCAGAGGCGGAAAGGGCCTGTCCCGGAAGCAGATCTGGGCGGAGATGAAGCGCCTGTGCGTCTGGGCCGGCGTCCAGGCGGAGAAGGTCTTCCCCCATAATCTCCGCCACCTATTTGCCCGGACCTTTTACCGGGTCAGCCGGGACGTGGTGCGGCTGGCCGACGTGCTGGGTCACAGCTCCATCGAGACCACCCGCATCTACCTGCTGACCACCGGCGCGGAGCAGCGGCGGCAGATGGGAAAACTGGGCCTGATCCTATAGGACAAAATAATTCTTTTGGGAATAGATGCGCGTTCAATCGTCACAGTTGTGCTACATATTCTTCTATATTATAGCATCCGGATTGGAGAAACACAAGGTGTTCCGCCATTTTTGAGCGCAGCAAAGCCGAGCCGAAAAGCAAAAACGTTTTGCGGCTCTAGCTTTTGCGCCCGCTGCTGCGAATTTCGCGGCGGCGGGCTTATTTTTTTGCCCTTTTCCGCCAGATTCCGCCTGTCCGCAGGCCCCCGCGATTCCCAAAAGAATTATTTTATCCACAACTGGAAGCGTGGAGAGCAAGGAGGCAGCCTATGCGGGTGCAGCGGTATCACATCACCATCCAGGGTCCGTTTCAGGAACTGCGGGGGGAACTCCTGCTGCAGGTGGACCGGACCGACGTCTCCGGCAGCCTGCAGGTGGGGGACCGCCGGAGTTACTTCCAGGGGAAGGCCCTGCGCCGGAACCGCTATGCCGCCGCGGTGCGGCTGCGGACCGACGTCTACGAGGAGGACTGCGACATGCTGCTCCGGGTCCGGGACGCGGGGGCCATCCGGGGCTCCATCCTGGGGGAGTGGGGGACCTGGACCCTGGAGGGTACCGCTGAGGCGGAGCCCCGGCTCGTGGGACAGCCGCCCCTGGCGGAAAAAAATCCGTAACATAGTTGTAACGTTCAGACGAGGAGGGTTCTATGGATACATATACGGTGCACCGTCCGGACGAGGCCGCCGTCCGGCGGATTCTGGAGCGGCACCCCTACGACGCCGCCGGCATGATCTTCCGCCTGGCGTGGCTGGCGGGGCTCATGCGCAATGAGATCGTCTCCCTGCGCTGGGGGGCCGTCAACTTTTTGAATCAGGAGATCGAGCTGCCGGACCGGAGCGTTCCCCTCTGCCCGGAGCTGGAGCAGTACCTGGCCCGGATCAGCGAGCGCATGGACTGGGGCAGCGACTATGTGCTCCTCTCCGACCGGCTCCACAAGCCCATGCAGCCCCAGCCGGTGTCCCGCATCGTGCGCCAGGAGCTGGACGCCGAGGGCCAAACGGCGGTCCGCCTCATCGACCTGCGCCACGACTTCATCATCCGCCAGCTGCTCCAGCACGACTGGCAGTACGTCTCCCGCATCACCGGCGTGGAGGCGGTGACCCTGGGCCAGCACTTTGCCGCCTATCTCCCGGCGGGGCGGGTGTCCACGAAGATCCAGGCGGAGCGGCCCCCGGAGGTGGACGAGCTCCGGCTGTGGCGGCTGCTCCACGAGGAGGGCACGTCGGTGGCGGGGGCTGCCCTGCAGCTGACCTGGCAGGCGGGATTGACTCTGGAGGAGATCGCGGCCCTGACCTGGGACCAGGTGGACCTGACGGGAAAAACCCTGCGCCTCACCCCCAAAAAGACGCTGCCCATTGCCGACGCCCTGGTCCCGATCCTGGAGCGGCTGCGGGCGGAGGCGGCGGACCCCGCCGATCCGGTGATCCGCTCCCCCCGCTCCCACGCGCCCATGCGGCCGGACCGCATCTCCCGGGTGGCGCGGGCGGCGCTGATCCGGGCGGGGATGGACGACCTGACCATCCGGGACCTGCGGCGGGACTACGCCCTCCGGGCGGGGGGCGAGACCCGGATTCTCCAGTACGTCCGGGAACACGGCTTCATCACCCGCAACGCCCTCATGGACCTCTTCGGCATCTCCAAGACCACCGCCTACCAGCGGCTGGCGGCGCTGACGGCCCGGGGCCGCCTGACCCGGGTGGGGGCCCGGTACTACCTGCCCACGGAGGTGGTGCCGCCGGAGGAGCAGTACCGGGTGATCCGGGAGTATCTGCTGGCGGAGGGCCCCGCCTACCGCCAGGACATCGCCCGGCTGCTGCATATCGCCCCCAAGCAGTGCACGGTGATTTTGAAGCACCTGGTGGACGAGGGCAAGCTGCGGCGGGAGAACTACCGCTACACCCTGCGGGAGGCATAAATGGGGGCACCTGAAAATCACAACTTTGTTACGGGAAAACTGTGCTTTTTGACCCTGTTTTTCTCTTGTGTAACACTTCCGGCGAAAGTATTTACTTTGAAAATTTCCAATGATACAGTAGCGCCAGCAGCAGGGACGGCGGCTCTCTGGACGCATTCTGTGGAAACTTGGCTAGCGTTTCCAGAGGCGGCGGCCGGTGGGCCGTCTGACCGGCTGACTAACAAAAGGAGGAGAATCCATGAAGAAGTTCCTTTCTCTGGTGCTGGCGTTGGCCATGGCGATGTCCCTCGTCGTAGTCAACACCAGTGCCAAGGAATTCACGGATGACGAGGACATCACCTATGATGAAGCCGTCGCCGTGATTTCCGAAATTGGGGTTGTCGACGGTTACACCGATGGCAATTTCAATCCCACCAACGGGCTCACCCGTGGCGCGGCTGCCAAGATCATCTGCAACCTGATCCTTGGCCCCACCACCGCGGCTGAGCTGCACGCGGACACCGCTCCTTTCAGCGATGTGTCCATCAACAACGAGTTTGCCGGCTACATCGCGTACTGCGCGAAAGAGGGCATCATCTCCGGTTACGCTGACGGCGCTTTCCGCCCCGCCAACCCCATCTCCGGTTACGCTGACGGCGCTTTCCGCCCCGCCAACCCCCTGACCGGCTATGCCTTCATGAAGATGCTGCTGGGCGCTCTGGGTTATGACGCCAACTACGAGCAGTATGTGGGCTCCAACTGGTCCGTCAACGTTGCTAAGCAGGCCATCGGCATCGGCCTGAACAAGGGCCTCGTTGAGGAGTTCAACGGTGTGGACTATGTCACCCGTGAGGAGGCCGCCCTGTACGCCTTCAACACCCTGAAGGCCACCATGGTGGACTACGAGAACAAGATCACCGCCAACGTCAACGGCGCTGAGGTGACCATCTCCAACACCAGCGCGAAGCCCGTGACCTGGTCCGAGGGCATCAACGAGGACTTCCCCAAGCTGGTCCGCAACGATGACAGCGACGACTTCATGCGGCCCGCCAACAACTGGGTCTATGACAAGACCGACATCGGCACCTATGCCCGCTATGACCTGCTGGTGGAGAGCTACACCACCGAGGTCACCGGCAAGGACGTGTACGATCTGCTGAAGTCCGGCGTGATCAACGACAACAGCCTGGAGTCCTATCTGGACGGCGATGACAACACCATCACCACGGCCAACCTGGTTCGTTCCAACAACAACGCTCTGAACGGCACCGGCGACGGCGTGGTCACCGAGGTGTATCTGGACACCGACAAGGAGCTCATCACCATCGTGTCCATCAACACCTACCTGGCCCAGGCCACCGCTGACTACAACGAGTCCAAGGAGTATGCTCCTCTGAACGTGTACCTGAGCGACGCCAACGGCCGCAACTACAACGTGGACGTGGAGCAGGTTAAGAACGTTGTGGACGTGACCGAGGACACCTACTATCAGGTGAACGTCTCCTACAAGGACAACGCCACCATCGGCGAGGTCAAGGTCATCAACCCCGTGGAGATCCTGGAGGACAGCACCGTCACCAAGTTCTCCTCCAGCAACAGCGGCCTCGGCACCGGCCGGGTCACCAAGCTGACCACCGGCGGCGAGGAGTACAAGCGCAATGTCAAGGCCTTCTATGACGATGACATCCTGGATGAGTACGACGCCGCTCTGCTGACCGACGCCACCTACAATGTGTATGTGGACGCCAACGGCTACTTCCTGGGCGTTGACCTGTTCGAGGGCACCAAGAACTATGTGTTCATCACCGGTTATGATCTGAGCGGCAGCAACATCGCCGTGAAGACCGCCGATGCCGCCGGTATCTTCCTGGACGGCACCATGAGCAACATCAAGGTCAACATCAAGGAGACCAACGACAACATTGCCGATGCTACCGGCCACAATGCCGCCTACTTCGACTCCTGGTCTGCTGCCAATGCTACCAGCGAGCTGAATCAGTGGTACACCTACACGGTGGACGCTTCCGGCAACTACACCCTGAAGCCCGTGGTCCGCATGACTTGGACCAAGTACGCCACCGGCGTTGATCAGGTCATCCGTACCGACAACCTGAGCATTCAGGATAACCAGGGCAATGGCGACCGCGTGTACGGCGAGGACGCCACCGTGTTCATCACTGTTGACACTGGCGATGTGAGCGACACCACCTTCCGCGGTATCACCGATGTTGAGGGCGTTTACACCGGCGTTCAGGAAGTTGAGATCGAGATCGATACCACTTCTGCCGACGCTCTGCGCATGGGCCAGATCTTCACCGTGTATGACAGCGACTGGTATGTGGTCGGCGCTGTCGTTCTGGGTGAGGCTGTCGGCGCTGACGACAACCTGGCTTACATCCTCTCCGGTGCCAAGAGCGAGGAGAAGAAGGACGATACCTATTACTGGGAGTTTGACGCCGTGATGGGCGGTCAGATCCAGACCTTCACCGCTAAGAGCAAGTATCAGAGCACCATCCAGGCTCTGCGTCCCGGCACTGTCCAGGAGCTGCGCTTCGATGGCGACTATGTCACCACTATCAAGACCCTGGATGCTGACGATCTGTACATCAACAACGCTGCTCAGATCGACGGCGAGAGCGTGTATCAGATGACCGGCCTGACCGCTGGCATCAACACCCTGAACCTGCAGGGCCGTACCATGTACATCACCGCTGGCCGTAACGACGTGGGTCTGGCTCTGGCTTCCGACGCCAAGGCTGTGGTGATCCAGGACGAGAACAACAAGCTCGACGTGAAGACCGAGTTCAGCTCTGTGGGCGCCGCTATCGCGCACCTGGCTGATCCCGACAACAACACTTCCAACGGCACGCAGTATGCGGGCAACATCTACGCTGTCCTCGACAGCAACGGCGTTGCTCAGTGGGTTGTCTTCGATTCCAGCACTGCTCTGAACACTGGTTCTCAGGCTGGCTCTGGTTCCGGCTCCGGCGCTCAGTACAGCTACAATGCTTGGACTGACGTGTTTGGCCAGGTCCACGCCACCGTGAACTATGCTCGTCCCGCTTACGTGCCTGCCACCGACAATGTGACCGTCTCCTTCGACATCTATGCTGATGGTCAGTATGTCGGTCGTCAGAACACTGTTTCCATGGGCGCTGGTGTTGACCAGTTCGTCTATCCTGCCGGCGGCTTCGGCTCTGGCGTGGTTGTCCAGTCCGGCGCCAAGATCGAGCTGCGCAACGTGACCTTCATGCCCACCGAGGTGTACACGAAGTTCGTTGACGCCAGCGGCGCTGCGGTCACCGTGGACACTGGTTCTACTCCCACTGTCTCCACCAGCACCGCGGAGCAGGTCTGGTTCGGTCTGTCCGCTTACACCACTGGCGGCACCTATGTTGTGAACGGCACCACCACGACGCCCGCTCCCACTGGCACCGCTGCCAACGCTGGCGGCCAGAAGACGGTTGCCGTCAAGGCTGCTGGTAACGACTTCGTCACCGTGGTCTTCACCGGCCTGACTGCCGCTCCTGTCACCCACACTGTGACCGGTCTGACTGCCACTCAGTTCAGTGCAATCAACTCCACCATCAACAGCACGAACTATCCCGCCGACTATGACAACACCGTGACTGTCACCGCTACGCCCAACACCTCTGTGGCTGACGGCGCTACCGTGACCTTCACCGCCACCGTTACCGGCGGCTACACCGATGCCCAGGCTTACCGCGTGGTCATTGAGAAGGCCGGCATCAGCGGCGTTGTCTTCCCCGGCGTCGGCAACAACATCCTGACCGGCACCAAGGTCGTCACGGACGATGTGACTATCACCGCTGCTGACGTGAAGATCACTCCCGTCGCTTTCACCAAGCTGATCGGTGTGACCTGGACCAAGGATTCCGTCACCCTGTCCTTCGACGGTGTGGTGAACGTGGCTGCCAACGCTCTGACGGAGGCTAGCTTCGCTGACACCAACGCGACGATGAATTCTACTAAGACCGCCAGCTCTGTCACCTCCGTGACCTATACGGTCACCGGCGGCTTCCTGGCTGCGGGCGACACCCTGACCCTCGACCTGAGCAAGCTGACACATACTACCTATGGCGGTGATGTGGTCAGCACCGACGGCACCAACGTTACGCTGGTGACCGGCGGCACGGTGACCCTGTCTTAATCGGATTTAAGACGGGAGTTTCCGTTCCCCATCGCATCGTGCGATAAAGAGGACCCCGGGCTTCGGCCCGGGGTCCTTTTTCGGTCAGCGAATCCCCCAGAGGGTGATGCTCTGGGAGTTATCAAAAAACCGGTTGTTTGACGAGATGAATTGCAGGGCCGTCAGCTGGGAAAACTGACACTCCACAAACCCCACACTGACATATTTCCCGATGCAAAGGCCTTCCACCTTGCGGGCGGCGTCATGATAGGGAAAAAAAGTCATCTGAAACGGCATGTAGGCTGTTTTGGAAAAATAGAGATTATCGACACTGCAATATTGCTTTGCCCCGCTGACAGAGGTCTGCGCTTGGCAGAGAATATCAGCAGGTTCCGCATTTCCCACGGTTAAAAGGTTCAGCGTAAATCCCACCTGATCCCATTGGTCCCAGTCAATGTCAGACACGTCCAGGTTAAAGGTGGTGGCGATAGGCAGCGTCACGGTTTTGATGATCTCCCGCGGGCCCAGCTTGCCCGCCAGGGCCGCCTCGATCTTGGCGTTGTCGGCGTTGAAGTCCGTCCGCTGGATGCGGTCCTCCGGGTCCCACAGGCTCAGTTGATAGTTCTCCGTTTGATTCATGATTCCATCCCTCCCCAGAGGGGCGGCGGGGGGCGGTCCTTGCACGCGGGCGTGCAAGGGGGCAGAATTTTCCGCCCCGGCGCAAAAAACCGCCGCCCGAGCGGGCGGTGGTTTCTGCTTGACATCCTGCGGAATTGTGCTACAATACGGGTGAAGAGGGTCCACACCGGCAAGCGGTTAGCCTCTGTTAGGAAGTTCTATTTATCATAGAAACCGTCACTTGGCAGAGTGGCGGTTTCTGCTTTTTACGATAATCGTCACGGTAAACCGGCCGATATGTAACGTAATCCGCATGGCCTCACCTCCTTTCGGAGATGTGGCTAACCGCCGCCGTTTGTTTGGCATGGTCCCTCTTCAAACGTAGTCTATCAGACTTGTCGCATTTTGTCAATTTCCGGGCGCGGGGAGGTCCCCCGCGTCCGTTTTTTTCGCCCCCGGCCTGTCATGAATGTCCCCGCCCGGGCATAAGCATGGGACGAAAGGGGGATCATCATGAAACATGTTCTGGCCGCCATCTGCGCCATTCTGGCCTTGACCACCACCGCCGCCGCCGTGGAGGTGGCCGCGCCCTCCGCCGTGCTGATGGAGAAGGAGACCGGCCAGGTCCTCTTCGCCAAGGACGAGCACGCCAAGCTGGAGCCTGCCAGCGTCACCAAGGTAATGACCCTGCTCCTGGTCATGGAGGCCATCGACTCCGGCCAGCTGAGCTACGACACGGTGGTGACCGCCTCCGCCCACGCCTGCTCCATGGGCGGCAGTCAGATCTGGCTGAAGGAGAACGAGCAGATGACTGTGGACGAGATGCTCAAGGCCGTGTGCGTGGTCTCCGCCAACGACTGCGCCGTGGCCCTGGCGGAGGCCGTCTCCGGCAGCGAGGAGGCCTTCGTGGAGAAAATGAACCAGCGGGCGGCGGAGCTGGGCATGGCCGACACCACCTTCCGCAACGCCACGGGCCTGCCCGCCGAGGGGCACGTCACCTCCGCCCACGACATCGCCCTCATGAGCCGGGAGCTGATTTTGAACCACCCGGACATCCGCAACTACACCACCATCTGGATGGACACCCTGCGGGACGGGGAGTCCCAGCTGGTGAACACCAACCGTCTGGTCCGCTACTACGAGGGGGCCACGGGGCTGAAAACCGGCTCCACCGACAGCGCCCTGTACTGCCTCTCCGGCACCGCCGAGCGGGACGGCATGGAGCTGATCGCCGTCATCATGAAGGACGCCACCTCCGCCCAGCGGTTCGCCGACGCCCAGACCCTGCTGAACTACGGCTTTGCCACCTACACCCTGGTAAACGCCGCGCCGGAGACGCCCCTGGCCCCCGTGCCCGTGAGCCTAGGCACCCAGGCCACCGTCCAGCCCGTGCTGGGGGACGGCGCCGCGCTGCTGCTGGAGAAAGCGCAGGCCGGGGATTTGCAGCAGACCGTCAGCCTGCCGGAGTCCGTGGATGCCCCCGTGGCCGTGGGAGACCCGCTGGGGACCCTGACCGTCACCTCCGGCGGGGAGACCGTGGCGGAGATCCCCCTGCTGGCCGGGGAGGAGGTCCCCCGGATCACCTACGGGCAGATGCTGCTGCGAGTGCTGAAAATGGCATTTCTCTCCGCGTGATTCTTGCCCTGCCGGGAAAAATATGGTATACTGACGGCAGCAAACGATTTCCCGCACCACCGCCGCCATTCCAAGCTGTTGTGCGGCAGGCTGAGACCCAGCAGAAACTCAAGAGCGCGGAGAGGCCCGCCGACCCCGCAATTCTAGGTTGCCGTGCGGCAGACTAAAACCCAGCAGAAACTCAAGAGCGCGGAGAGGCCCGCCGATCCCGCAATTCTTGGTTGCCGTGCGGCAGGCTGAGACCCAGCAGAAACTCAAGAGCGGAATAAAAGTCTTTTTGGTCCTTTTTCTGGAAGAAAAAGGACATACGAAAGGAGAGAGCAGTATGCTGAACGTCCAGATGTTTGAGATGGAGAAATTCCTGCCCGCGGACTACGAGGCGTCCCTGGAGCCCCGGCTGCGGGAGGCCCAGGAGAAGCTGCAGACCGGCAGCGGCGCCGGCGGGGAGTTCACCGGCTGGGTGCGTCTGCCGGCGGACTACGACCGGGCGGAGTTCGCCCGCATCCAGGCCGCCGCGAAGAAGATCCAGGGGGATTCCCAGGCCCTGGTGGTCATCGGCATCGGCGGGTCCTATCTGGGCGCCCGGGGCGTCATCGACTGCCTGTGCTCCCCCAACTATAACCTGATGAAAAAGTCCACCCCCAACGTCTACTTCATCGGCAACGGCCTCTCCGCCGACGCCCTGCAGGAGGTTCTGGACCTGGTGGCGGATGTGGACTTCTCCGTGAACGTGATCTCCAAGTCCGGCACCACCACGGAGCCGGCGGTGGCGTTCCGGTTCTTCCGGGAGGCCCTGGAGCGAAAGTACGGCCGGGAGGGCGCCGGGAAGCGCATCTACGCCACCACCGACAAGGCCCGGGGGGCCCTGAAGTCCCTGGCGGACGCCGAGGGCTGGGAGACCTTCGTGGTGCCCGATGAGATCGGCGGGCGATACAGCGTGCTGACCGCCGTGGGCCTGCTGCCCATCGCCGTGGCCGGGGTGGACATCACGGAGCTGATGGCCGGCGCGGCGGAGATGATGGACCTCTGCGCCCAGGG
>CAJFNE010000026.1 GCA_904393855.1 uncultured Oscillibacter sp.
GTGCTGAGCTCCAGGTTATAGGAAATTGCCATCAGCCGGTTCTCAAAATGGTACTTCAGGTCCAGAAAAGGTGTGTAATGCAGCTCCCGCAGCAGCAGCCGCCTGCGCAGCAGGTGGGACTCCTGGTCCGCGCAGTGAACGCCCAGCGCATGCGCCATCTGATCCGCCACGAACCCGAGGCTCTGATCGACCCGGCGGGAGACGCTGGAATTCCTGGCCTGATGGTTGTTCCGATTGGGGGAACGCCGAAGGGTCTGCTTCATGCCGTCACCATCTTTACGAAACTTGCGTCCGCTCAGGACTTGCCGGCGGCCCGGCGGTCCATCCACTCCACCACGGCCTCATCCCAGACCGGCAGGTACTCGGAGCGCTCCCGCACCCGATTCACATAGACCTCCAGAGGCACGACCTCGTTGACGGGGATCTTGTGGGCCTTGTTCCAGATGATGGCGTAGGCCGCCACGATCACCATGACGATGATGGCCTGGGGCAGCACATAGGCCAGGGTGGAAATGGCGTACAGCGCGCCGATCATGCCGATGGGCATGACGATCCAGGCGCCGGGGGCCTTCCACAGGCGGGGGAAGTCGGGGTATTTCTTCCGCAGCACCAGCACGTCGACCATGGCGATCATGTAGGTCACCAGCCACGTGATGCAGGCCATGTTGATGAACATGGAGATCATGTCGGAGCTGCCGCCCTGGATGGAGATGTAGACCGTGGTCAGGAGCATCAGGAACAGGGTGAACCACACGCCCCACATGGGAACCCGGTACTTGGGATGCAGTCTGCCAAAGACGCTGGGCACCTGGTGCTCGCGGGCCATGCCGTAGAGCATCCGGGGCAGCGCCGCCATGTAGGCGTTGGCCGTGGTGAAGGAGGCCAGGATCGTCAGGATGCTCATGGTCATGCCGCCGATCTGACCCAGCATGGCCACGGAGGCGTCCACCTGCGGGGTCGCGGAGACCGCCATCACGCTCAGGTCCGTGTACTTGACGGCGCCGTACGTAAAGATCACATCCACGATGTAGATGGAGATCAGGCCCAGGATCAGGGCGTAGGGGATGTTCCTATAAGGTTTCTTGTTCTCCTCCGCCATGGGACAGGCGAATTCAAAGCCAATGAAGAACCACACCGCGCTGCCCACGCAGCCGAACACCGCGTCCCAGCCGCCCTCCGGCAGGAAGGTCGCGTTCTCCGCGACGGGGACGGCCGCGCCCACCACCGAGCCGGCGCCGGCGGCGCCCAGAACGGACATGAGCAGATAGATGATCATCATGATGACGGTGACCACACCCTCGACCTTGCCGTATAGGCCCACGTCAAAGATGTTCACCAGCAGCACCAGGGCCAGCAGTCCAATACTGACCACCCACTGGGGGATACCGGACACCTGTTCCAGGGTCAGTCCGCCCATGACCAGCTGGGTGCCGCCGTCGCAGGCGATCAGCATCACATAGCCGCTCAGGACAGCGAACGTGGCCCAGAACCGCCCCAGGGCCGGGGAGGTATAGTCCGAGACCATGCCGCCGCCGGGAATCATGGCCGTCAACTCGCCGAATGCGAAAGCGGCCACCATCATGGGGATCATGCCGATGGCGGCGGAGATGAACGTGGCGTGGCCGGCGGTGGCCGCCACAGAGCTGACCGAGAACA
This sequence comes from uncultured Oscillibacter sp., assembly GCA_904393855.1. Classification (GTDB taxonomy): domain Bacteria; phylum Bacillota; class Clostridia; order Oscillospirales; family Oscillospiraceae; genus Oscillibacter. The sequence continues at coordinate 1,657 of CAJFNE010000026.1, forward strand.
TGGCGGTGCCAGACACCACCAGTCCCACGGCAGCGCCGTAGGAGGCGGAAAAGCCCAGCACGCGTTTGAGCTTCGTGTGTTCACTAGACATCGATTTCTCCCTCCATACCGTTTGTTTTTCTGTCAGGGGCCGCCCTCCCCCGGCGGCGGTCCCCCGCGGGGGGATGACGCCCCCCGCGGATTCCGGCCGGCTCAGCGCCGGCGTATGGCACACAACAAGCGGGGAAACGGTGCTGAGCGGTCTCAGGCGTTGTAGGCCTTGACCAGCAGGTCGTAGAAGTCCTGCACCGTCAGCTCTCTGGGGTTGTTGGGTGTGGACATGTTCTCAAAAGAAGCCTGGGCCAGGGCCGGGAAGTCCTTGGGATCGATGATGTCAAAGTCCCGCATCTTGGGGATCTTCACGTCCGCGCAGATGGACTTCATGGCGTCCACGCAGCTGTGGGCCGCCTCCTCGGTGGTCATGCCCGTGGTGTCCACGCCCAGGTGGCGGGCCACCTCCGCGTACTTCTCCGCGGCGGCGGGGATGTTGAACTCCGTCACCGTGGAGAGGACCATGGCGTTGGAGACCCCGTGGGGGGTGTCATACCGGCCGCCCAGGGCCTCCGCGATGCAGTGGACCGCCGCCACGTCGGAGTAACCAAAGGCCACGCCCGCCATGGTGCTGCCCAGCATCATGGCCGCGCAGGACTCCTTGGTCCGCTGGTAGACCGCCTCCCGGATGTTGGCGCCGATCAGGTCGATAGCATAGAGGGCAAACGCGTCCGTGATGGGAGAGGCCGCCTTGCAGGTGTAGGCCTCCACGGCATGTACCAGGGCGTCCACGCCGGTGGCCGACATCACCTTCTCCGGCAGACCCTGCAGGACGCTGGGGTCCACCAGGGCCACCTTCGGGGCGATCTTCAGGTCCAGGATATTCAGCTTCACGTGGGCCTCCGTGTCCGTGATCACCGCGTCGAAGGTCACCTCACTGCCGGTGCCGGCGGTGGTGGGGACGGCGATCAGCGGAATGATCGGGTGCTCCAGCACCGCGGGGGTAGCCCAGGTGCGGATATTTCCGCCGTTGGCCAACAGGGTGCCCACGGCCTTGGCCGTGTCCATGGAGCTGCCGCCGCCGATGGCGATCATGCCGTCCACGCCGTGCTCCCTGGCGAACTCCGCGCCAGCGATGCAGTGCACGTCCCGGGGATTGGGGACGATCTGGTCGTAGATCACATAGTCCACCTGCTCCGCTTTCAGGGATTCCTCAATGGGCTGCACGATACCGGCAGCGATGATCCCCTTGTCCGCGATGACCATGGCCTTCGTGATCCCCAGTTTCTTGGCCTCCGCGCCCGCATGGGAGAGATACCCCTCGCCAAACTCAATCCGGGTCGCCAGCTGGAAGGTAAAAGGTGAAATTCCCATATGCACACGTCCTTTCCAAAATTACAGATGCTCCTTGGGTGGAAACTGCTTCGTTTCATTATAGTGACAATTTGTCCAAAAAATGCTCAATGGATCGAGTGCGGCGTGATAATTTTCTCCGAGGGATCTTTCCCCACGGACTACCGGCCGGCCGGCTGGACCACGAAGCGGACCTTGTCATACTCCCCGTTAAAGAACGCCACCACATTGTTGGCCGCCGTCCGGTTGGCCTCGTCCAGGGCGGTCTCAGAGTAGAAAGCGGCATGGGGTGTAAAGAAAACATGGGGCGCGGAGAAGATCTCCTCCGTGAAGTCCGGCGTCTCGGATACGATCACGTCCAGAGCCGCCCGGCTGATGGTCCCATTCCGCAGCGCCTCGCAGAGGGCGTGTTCATCCACCGTGAGTCCCCGGGAGGTGTTGACGAACACTGGCTGCTTCCGGAACAGCCGGAAAACATCCTGGTTCACCATCTCCCGGGTGCTCTTGGAGAGTGGAACGTGGCTCAAGACCGCGTCCGCCCGAGCCCCCAGCTCCTCCATGGAGACCAGCTCAATGCCCGCGGCCCGGGCCGTCTCCTCCGGCAGGAAGGGATCATAACCGATCACCTCCATGCCGAAGCCCTGCGCGATCCTGGCCGCCCGACGCGGGATCTGCCCGCAGCCGATCAATCCCAGGGTCAGGCCGTGAATCCGCTTCAGCTTGGGCGCTTTGGACCAGTCCCAGATGTGGTTCTTGACGTCAATCGCGTAATCCACCACGTTGCGCAGCAGCGCGGCAATCAGCGCCATGCCGTGCTCCGCCACCTCGTCAAAGCAGTAGTCGGGGCTGTTGGCCACGGCGACGCCCCGGGCTCTGGCTGCGTCCAGATCGATATTGTCCACGCCCATGGCGAAGTTCGAGACCATTTTCAGGTTCGGCAGCGCCTGAAACACCGCGTCCGTGAACAGGCCGTACTCGGCGATGGCCGCATCCGCGCCCCGCAGCGCCGCAATCACATCCCGTTCCTCATGGACCTGCGTGACCTCCACCTCGTGGCCCGCGGCCTGGAGGATTCCCACCTCCGTGCTGCAGTCCTCGTGGCTGTGGTCGACAATGACAACTCTCATCCCGCGAATCCCCCTTACGCCGTATACTCGTAGCCGGTCTTCAAGGCCACCAGGTTCAGCGGGATCAGCTTCGCCTTGCCTGCAAAGGTCTCCCGGATCAGGTCCTCCACGGTGCCATACGGGATGAAGTCCAGATACCGCAGGACAAATCCCAGGGCAATCATGTTGGCGACTTTCGCATTCCCCAGCTCCATGGCCTTTTCAATGAAAGGCACCACCTGGATGTTCTTGCAGGGGCAGTCCGGCTTGGTCTCCACCTGGGAGTTCAGGATCAGCACGCCCTTCTCCCCGGCCAGATGCTGGTAGTCCGCCAGGGACGCCTCGTCCATGATCAGCATGACGTCGGCCTCGGAGACGATCTGGCACTCGATCTCCGTGGAGATCACGATATTGCACATGGTCCGGCCGCCCCGCTTCTCCGCGCCGTAAACCGGGGAGAAGGTCACATTGTAGCCGGCCTTGATGGCCGCCGCGCAGAGGATCTCACCCAGGTTCATGATGCCCTGGCCCCCGATGCCGGAAAACAGGAGTTCCTTTTTCATGCGCCCTCGCCCTCCTCGTCCTTGAATACGCCCAGGGGATATTGCTGCACCATCACATCGTCGATCCACTCCAGCGCCTTCTTGGGCTGCATGCCCCAGTTGGTGGGACAGGGCGAGAGGACCTCCACGAACGTCATGCCCTTCCCGGCCAGCTGCAGGTCAAACGCCTTCTTGATGGCCTTTTTCGTCTTCATCACGTTCTGCGGACTGGTGACGGTGACACGCTCGGCATAGCAGACACCCTGCAGCGTGGCCAGGGTCTCCGCCATGTTGATGGGATATCCGGAGTTCACCGCCTCCCGGCCCATGGGGGCCGTGGTGGCCTTCTGGCCCATCAGGGTAGTGGGCGCCACCTGGCCGCCCGTCATGCCGTAAATGGCGTTGTTGATGAAGATCACGCTGAACTTCTCGCCCCGGATGGCCGCGTGCATGATCTCCGCCATGCCCTCGGACACCATGTCGCCGTCGCCCTGGTACACCAGGACGAATTTATCCGGCTCCGCCCGCTTGATGCCGGTGGCCGTGGCAGGCGCCCGGCCATGCAGGGCCATGATCTGATCCATATCAAAGAACTTATCGGCCAGGCAGGAACAGCCGATGGGCCATACGATGATGCCGTTGCGCTGCAGGCCCATCTCATCGATCAACTCCGCGATGAGCTTGTTGACAATGCCGTGTCCACAGCCGCCGCAATAAGTCGTAATCGCGTCTGTGAAGACACGCGGCCTCTCATAAATCGTCTTCACTTACTTCACCTCATTCAACTTGCGGATATCCGCGAGGACTTCCTTGGGGCTGGGGAGGATGCTGCCCCAGCGGCTGAACAGATACACGTCATGCTTGTTCTCCACCGCCAGCTTCACATCGTCGATCATCTGACCAGCGGAGAGCTCACAGCACAGGAACTTCTTCCCGTTGAGATCCGCAAACGCCTGTTCCGGATAGGGCCAGAGGGTGATGGGACGGATCATGCCCACCTTGATGCCCTCCTCCCTGGCCTGCTTCATGGCGGAGATGCACACCCGCGCCAGGGAGCCGTAGGCCACCAGCACAATGTCGGCATCCTCGCACTGATACCGCTCATAGCGGACCTCGTTCTCCGCGATGGCCCGGAACTTTTTCTGGAGCCGCTCGTTGATCATGATGACCTCGGCAACGCCGTTCATGCCGGTGAGGAAGACGTGCTTCTCCCGCACCGCCGGGTCAAAGCCGGAGAGGACATTGTACTGGGTCTCCGGGTCCGGGACCTCCAGTCGGCCGGGCAGCTCCACGGACTCCCGCAGCTTGGCCAGGTTGCCGTCCGACGCCACCACCACGGGGTTGTGATATTTCTCCGCCAGCACGAAGGCCTCCTGCATCAGCTGGCAGCCCTCCTCCACGGTGTAGGGCGCCAGGATCAGGTTCCGGTAATCCCCGTGGCCGCCGCCGCGGGTGAGCTGGTAATAGTCGCTCTGGCCGGCCATGATGTCACCGTCGCCGGGGCCCGGCCGCATGATGTCCAGCACCACCGCCGGAAGATCCGCGCAGCTCATGAAGGACATGGCCTCCTGCCCCAGGGAGTAGCCCGGGCCGGACGTGGCGGTCATGGCCCGGTGCCCCGCCGCCACAGCGCCTGCGATCATGTTAAACGCAGCTACCTCCGTCTCCGCCTGGATGAAAGTGATTCCCTCCTCCGGGCGGGAGAACATGACTCTGGCAAAGTATTCCGCCACCTCACTGGACGGCGTGATCGGATACCCGAAAAACAGCTTGCAGCCGGCGCGGATGGCGGACTCCGCCATGGCCATGTTGCCTTGCATAAAGACTTTTTCACTCATAGCTGCCACCTACTCTTCCTTATAAACGGAGATAGCGGCATCCGGGCACATTCTTGCGCACGTCCCGCACGCGATGCATCCATCTCCGGCCACCGGCGGGAAATAGCCGCGCTTGTTCACCGCCGAACCCTTGATCAGGACTTTCTTGGGGCAAAATTCGATGCAGTAGCCGCATTCCTTGCACCTTTGAAAGTCAATTTTTACAATACCCATCATGTTACTCACCAGCCATCTCCGTCCGGATTACGTTTCGATCTTGAAAGCGGGGTCGAGAGGCTCCCTCTGATACTCCTCCGGCACCACCATGATACCGATGGCGGTACCGCACAGCAGGGGGGGATCGCAGGCCACCATGGCGGCGTCGCTCTTGTAGTGCTTCAGGTCCGGCTCCCCCTGGATGGCGTCCATGAAATTGCACTTGATCTTGTAGTCATCCGTCATGGTGAAGATCTTATAGCACTCGAAGTGCACCTCGAAAGAGGTCTTGCCCTTCTTCTCAATCCAGCCGTGATACTCCATGAAGTCACCCACGTGAATGGGGGCCAGGAAGTTGACCTCTTTATAGGCCCGGAACAGGCTGCCGTCGCCGGTGGCCCGGACCATCAGCTCCGTGCCCACGTCGCCGAAGTAGTCCAGCATCCTGCCGCCGTTGATCAGGTTTCCGCAGTAGTGCCCGTCGTTCTCCACGGTCATCATCTTTCTGAAAATCACCTTGTTGCCAATCATTGCTCTTTCCTCCGTCTTTACAAAATAGAGAAGCTGTAGGGCTTCTTTTCAACAGGTATGGCCCCTTGGAAATCACTCGATTCCCAGGTAGGTCTTCTGGATATAATCGCTTGCCAGCAGCTCCGCACTGGTCCCCTGGCCATTGATGGCGCCGTTTTCCAGAATGTAGGCCCGGTCCACAATCTTCAAGGTGGTATTGACGTTCTGCTCCACCAGGAGAATCATAACGCCCTCCTTGGTCAGTCCCTTCAGGGTCCGAAACACATCCAAAACCACGGCGGGAGCCAATCCCAGAGACGGCTCATCCACAAGCATCAGCTTGGGCTCGGACATCAGGCCCCTGGCGATGCCCAGCATCTTGCGCTCGCCGCCGCTCATCAGGCCCGCCTGCTGGTTGAGGCGCTCGCCCAAGCGGGGGAAAAGGCCGATCACCTTATCCAGCAGTTCTTTCTTTTTTCCCTTATCCCGCAGGCTCAGCGCTCCCATCTCCAGGTTCTCCTTCACCGTCATACCGGAAAAGAGGTTCCCCTCATCCGTGATGAAGCTGATTCCCAGGTCGTGAATCTGCTTGATGGTCTTATTCTCCAGATGAACGTCGTTGAAGATAATGGAACCGCTCTTCGGTCGAATCATCCCGCTGATGGCCCGCATGGTCGTCGTCTTGCCCGCGCCGTTGGGTCCCACGATTGCCACGAACTCTCCGTCATCCACCTCACAGCTGACATTCCAGAGCACATCCAGTTTCCCGTAGCCGGCGCAGACATTTTCTAATTTCAGCATACATACACCTCGAAATCTTAATCCTCGCTTCCGAGATAGCTTTCAATCACAAGCGGATTGTTCAGGACCTCTTCCGCCGTACCCTCTGCAATCTTCTCACCGAAATTGATTACAATGACCCGGTCGCTGGTTCCCGTAATGAATTTCATGACGTGCTCGATGCAGATGATCGTAACCCCCTGGTCCCGGATGTGCTTGACCAGTGCAATGAAGTCCGGCAGCTCTGCGGTAGTCAGACCCGCCGCCACCTCGTCCAAAAGCAGCAGCTCGCATTTGGTGCCCAAGGCCCGTGCCAGCATCAGGCGCTTGAGCTGCATCGTGTTCAAGGACTCCGCAATCGTCTCGTGGTCCGCGGCAAAGCCCACTTCCTCCAGGAGTTCATGGGCCCGCTTCTCCGGATTCGCGGCTTTCTCGCCGCCGCCGTAGAAAAGCGCAGTCTTCACATTGTCCAGTGCGGACATCTTGGGGAACGTCCTCACGATCTGGAAAGTCCGGGCAATCCCCTTCTTGCAGAGCTCGTAGGAGGGTTTCCCTGTGATATCCTGATCGTGGAAATAAATCTTCCCTTTCGTCGGCGCGTAAAAGCCGGAAATACAATTCAGAAAAGTGGTCTTCCCCGCGCCGTTGGGACCGATAATCCCAATGATTTCCCCTTCCTGAACTTCCAGATTCACATTGTTCACGGCCGTCAGACCGCCGAAGCACTTGGTTACTCCTTCTGTGCGTAGTATCAAATTTGGCACCTGCCTTCCCATGATTGATGCGCGGCTCGCCATTCTCCCAGGCAGTCCGCTGTTGAGGCGTCTCCCGGTCCGCCGCGTACCGTCTCCGTGAGAGGTACGCGGCGGTATGGAAGTGCTCCGCAGTCTGCAAAAATGCCGCTTTCATGGGCGGCGGACAGACCCGCCGGTTCGCCGCCATGTGCCGGGCAGTTGCAGTCTTCCGGGCACGTTTCCAATTAGAAGACGGGATCTTCCACCGCTCTGGAGGCCGGCCACACCGTCACGAACTCTCCGTTGCGGACCTGACCCAGGGGATTGTAGAAGGCGTCCTCACCCACCACGGGGGACAGGCGGCCCTCCTCCCACTGATAGCAAGCCTGCAGGATGGAATCGTCATAGACCCACTGGCCGGTCTGCACCTGCTCGCAGCCAAACTGATAGATGGTCTCGGAATCCAGTACACCGTACATGTCGTAGCAGTCCTGCAGCATCTCGATGAAGCAGAGGGCGCAGTCATAGGCGACGCTTTCGCAGGAGATGGAGGCACTGTAGCCCATGCGCTCCAGCCAGCGGGCCTCAAACTCGGCCCCGCGCTCGTCCGTGTAGCCGGGGAGCATGTCGAACACGCCCTCGGCGGAATCGCCGCACAGCTCATACCAGTCGGCGTTCTCATTCAGGGAGTGGCAGATCATCTGGGCGTCCAGGCCAATCTCCTGGGCCTGCTTCAGGAACGCGGCGGCAGTGGCCGGGGTATTGATGGTACCCGCCACCACGGTGGCGCCGCTCTGCTGGATCTTGGAGAGGATCGCGTAGAAGTCCGTGGTGCCCGCCGCGAAGTACTCGTCATAGACAATTTCATAGCCAGCCTCGCCGAAATACTTTTCTAGCAGGTCGCCCAGGGAGTGGCCCCAGTCCGTGTCCTCGCCGTAGATGGCGATGGTCTTGTCGCCGGTGATCTCCCCCGTCTCAAAGCCATAGTCCATCAGGTCCGCGTAGGCCTGGGCAATGAAGTCGTTGGTGGGGAACATTTTGCCGATGTAATAGCTGTAATACTCCGGGTCCTCCGCCCACTTTTCGTCCAGGGCCTCGCCGGCGCCGTAATTGAACATATAGGGGATCTGATACCGGGCGGCCGTATCCATGGTGGACATGGCGACGGTGGTCAGCCAGCCCTGCATAGCCACCTGGGCCCCATCCCGCACGATGGCCTGCTCCAGCGCCAGGGCGCCCTTTTCCGGGTCGTCCGTCAGATCCACGGTGATCAACTCGATGGTGTAGTCGCCAATGGTGTAGTCAATGTCCTCAAAGGCCATCTTGGTCGCCTCGTCAAAGGCCGTGCCGGCTTTGGCCGCCGTGCCCGTCAGGGAGGCGCCCACCGCCACCTTCAGAACCTTCTCGCCATCCTCCGTGGTCGACGAGCCGTTATCCCCGCCGCAGGCGGAGAGTACGAGCGCCAGGCTCAAGGTCAGGGCCAGAATTGCGCTTAACTTCCTTTTCATACTTCAGTTCCTCCTTCAAAAATTGTTGATGGGTGCGCTTGTGATCTGCCGGTCCGTCGCATCCCGGCTTTATGCCGGGCGGTTCCGGGCTTTGAAATCATTTCATGCACGCTGGAACTCTGCTCCGAAACGCCTATTTCTTTACGACCGCTTCCCCGGTGTCCTCCGCGGCGGTTTTCCCGCTCTTCCGGTCCGCCACCAGGGATCGCACCTTTTCCGGGAGCTTGCAGATACCGCCGGGGAAGAAGATCATGGCCACAATCAACAGCAGCCCGTAGATGATGTACTTGATCTCCGCCAGGCTGTTCATGGACTCGAAGATCGGCATGATGATGAAACTTGCCAGCAGGGGACCCCAGATGCTGCCCCGGCCGCCAATATACGCCAGCACCAGGATCTGCACCACGTTCCGGGTGCCGAGCACATTCGGGGACAACACGCCGACAAAGTGGCCGTAGAATCCGCCCACAATCCCCGCAATCAGGCAGGAGACTACGAAATTCATGGTTCTGTACTTCAGGGGGCTGATGCCAACCGCCTTGGCGGCCTCAATGTCCTGGCCCAAAGCCCGGAAGGAGAGGCCGTACCGGCTGTTCACGATCATCCGCAGGATACAGAACGTCAGGATACAGATGACAAAGATCACATAGTAGTATGGGGCTGCCCGCGCTCCTCTGAACAGCAGCGTCACATTCAATCCCATAGCGCCGCGGGTAATGTCCGGTATGGCGGCAATGATATTCTGTAGGACGATGCCCACAAACCACGCCAGCAGCGCCGCGAACATGGCGTCCATCTTCATGGTCAGCAGGGCGATCAGCAGGCCCAGCAGCGCCGCTACGGCTCCGCCCAGGATCATGCCAATCCAGGGGCTGATGTCAAAGTACTGATTGGCCAGCGCGGATATGTAAGCGCCTGCCCCCATGAGACCCGCATATCCCCAGTTTGCCACGTTGATGTAGCCCACGGAGAAGTCGAACCCCATGGCCAGCGTCCCCCAGATCAGGCAGGTGACGCCCAGCCGGGTATAGTACTCGTTGGGGGAGATCAGCGGGAACAGGGCGATCAGGATGAACGCGACCAGGCTGAGAGGGGTGAGTCCCACTTTATTAAGAGGCTTCGCGCAGAGCGTGTACGTGGTTTTCAGATTTTTCATTTGACTCCCTCCCCCTTACACCTTCTGCTTCCGGCCAAACAGTCCGTTCGGCTTAAAGAGCAAAATCAGAATGATCACGGAGAGCGACACCACGTTCTGCCATGCGGCTCCGAAGATATAGGTGGAGAACACCTCGATCAGGCCGACCATAAAGCCGCCGACGATCACCGCGCTTAAATTTCCGACGCCCACCAGAATCACCGTAAACCAGGCGGCCAGGTTCGGCGCGGTGCCCATGGTGGGATACGCCGGCGTCACAGAGAGCAGCGCGCCGCCGGCCAGCGCGGCCAGCATGCAGCTCAGCGCGTAGGTGAGCGTGTGGATCTTCTTGATATCCACGCCCATCAGCATGGCGCCTGTCTCGTCGTCGGCCACCGCCAGGATGGAAATGCCGGTCCGCGTCTTCTTTAGGAAGAGCCAAAAAACCACCAGCGTCACCATGGCGATGCAGAAAGCCACCAGCCGGTCATAGGCCACGTTGATGCTGCCGATCTGCACGCCGCCCTCCCAGAGATACTCCACACCCAGGTAGTTGGCCGTGAACAGCAGCTGGGCGCCGTTCTGAATGATCAGCTGAATGCCGGCACCGATCATGAAAGCGTTGGTCACCCAGTCGCCGGTGTTCCGTTTGCGCAGCGGGGAGAAAGTCAGCTTCTCAATGACAGCCCCCAGCACAAACCCAACCAGCGCCGCGAAAATGATTGCCAGCACCGGCGACATTCCAAAGCTCGTCAGGGCGAAATAAGTTGCGTACGCCCCGAATAGATAGTATTCACCGTGGGCGAAATTGGGGATCTTCATCACGCCGTACACCAGCGCTAGACCCAGTGCGATCAGCACATACATTCCGCCCCGCAGAATACCGCTTATTAAAATATTAACCATAGATCATACCATCTGCCTCAGTCGTAAAATCCGTTCTCTTCGTCAATCGCCTTGAGTCCCTTCAAATAAGTAGCATAGGTCTTCAGGTCGCCCACGCAGATGTCCTCCAGGTCAAAGGCGTCGCGGAGCATGTCGCCCCGGCGAATCCACACGGTGGTGTACCCCAGCGCGTTGCCGGGAACACAGTCATACTTGAAGCCAAAGGCAGCGTGATGCATCTCGTCAGCCGTGCAGCCCATGACCTCCTGGGACTTCAGGAAGCCCTCATAGTGGGGCTTGTAGCACTTGACATCCTCCGCGGTGACAATGGCATCCATGACGATGCCCTCGTGACGGAAAGACTCCGTGATGATATCGTTGTCCACATTGGACAGCGCGCATACCTTGATGCCCAGCGCCCGAATCTGCTCCATGCCCTCCTTGGAATCCGGGAAAGCCTTCATCTTGGCCATCTCATCCGCAAAGCTGACCACGTCCTCCTCGTCATAGGGGAACCCATAGTACCAGGCCGTCTTCTTGAAGGTGTCCATGAGCACCTGCCGGAAAGGCCGGTAGTTCCGAATGTACTCAAACTGGAGTTTCTCCCACGCGCTCTCAATCTCTTTGGCCGAAACATGCGTAATGTGGTATTTGTCCATGAATCTCTGATACCAGTCGATCGTACCGCCTTCCCAGTCGATAATCGTTCCATAGATGTCGAAACTGATCGCCTTGGGGAGTAATCTCTTCTTTCCATTCACGCTCATTTTTGTTTCCTCCTCATAAAATGTTAAAAAAATTAAGTCCATCTTTTCTTATGTGTTATGTGCGCCGGTTGCTCTGCTGGTAGGATGGGATGAACCTGGTGGCATCTAGAAACACAGAAAAAAAGTTGGACAAAATCATAAACTATGGGAAGTGATGTGGGATGGATTCCCCGCCGCCGGATACACAGCCGCGGAGCGCGCGTGGGAAGCGGAATTTAGTCAGTTTGACTAATCGCTCGTATTTTAGTAATGGACCCCTCTCTTCTTGCTTGTGTAGTTTAGTATATACAAGAGGAATTAGCGCGCAAAATTTTATATGTTTTTTACAGATACCAGATGACCACATGTTCCCACATTCCGGTAATGTACAAAAAAAAGTACAATAACTGAGAAAATTGTATAAATGATCAAGCAATTTTTTTGATATATCATGGATCGATAGACAGTCGGAGAAAAAAATTTTTGGAACTCTCAGAGCCGTTCCGGCGGATTCCCGCCGGAACCTCTCCGCACACGACCTCATCTACCGGGTGCAGCTAAAAAAAGTTGCGCACCCGCAGGCACGGAAGCAGATCCGTACCCACAGATACGCAATTCTTTATCATATTCGATGGGGAGGCTGTTCCAGGGCAAAGCCCTTTCGCACCGGCGGATTTTACTCGTAAAAACACTCCGGGGCCTGCATGAAGTCCTCTGCAATATTCAGGTGCATCCGCATGGCAGATTCCAGCCGCCGGGAGTCCTTGGTCTCTATCGCGGACAGGATGTCCCGATGCTGGGAGAGGATGATTCCGCACATATTCGCCGTTGTGATTCTGTTGTGCAGCTGGCGAAATTGCGTTGCGTACCGCTGGTATGAGCAGATGATGTACTTGCTCTTGCTGTAGGACACCAGGCGCTCATGGAACCGCATGTCCAGTGTAATCATCCGGCTCAGGTCCCTGGGATCCTGGGTCTCCTGCTCCTGGATCTCCGCCCGCAGCGCTTTCAAGTCCTCGTCCGTTATGCGCTTCATGGCTAAAAGCGCTGCATTGATCTCAATTGCGACCCGGAACTCCGAAGCATAGGTCACATCTTTCATGGTGGGAATGTACACGTAGTATCCCCGTTTTCCCCACTTGATCAGGAGATTGTCCTCCACCAGCCGCTGGATGGCGTCCCGAATGGGGGAGCGGCTCACCTGCAGCAGACTGCCCAGCTGCTCCTGATTGATCTTGCTGCCCAGCCCGCGGTAGGAAAGCGTGATGTCATCGCGCAGGAGGTTATACACGAGGTCCGTCTGACTGATAAATGGGTTCTTTGCTTTCTCCACAAGAATCCGCTTCGCATAATTGAAGTCCTTTTCCATCTCACCACCCCAAACCCTTTCTGTTGTTCAGAAAATCTCATGCACTCGCAACCCCTCATATGCAGTCAATCGTTCAGTTTTTGACAATCCAATCATAGAAGCACCTCGCAGTGGTTGAGATTTTAGCACATTTCCCCTATTTTTTCAAGAGTCTTGTCCCGTCTCTTTCTCTCGATCGGGAACGCCCGGAAAAGCGCAAAAAGGAGACACCCATCCCCTGGGTGTCTCCTTTGATCACCGTGTCAAACCATGGATTTAACCATGTATATCTCAGTCGCGCTTGTTGAAAATCTTGAAGATATCGTCAAAGGGGTCGGACTCCTCCCCGGTCTGGTCCACGTCCTCCTCTTTCAGAGGCACAGGCTCAGGCACCGTGTGGGAGCCGCTCTCGCCGGCGGTCTCCGCCATCTTCGGCAGCGGGTCCGCGGACTGCTTGTCAAAGCCGGTGGCAATGACAGTGACCCGGATCTCGTCGTCCAGCGTCTCGTCGAACTGGGCGCCGAAAATCGTCAGGGCGTCCGGGTGGACCGCCTGCTGCACCAGGCTGGCGGCCTGCTCCACCTCCTCCAGGCCGATGTCCATGGAGCCGGTGACGTTGATCAGGACACCCTTGGCCCCCTCGATGCTGGTCTCCAGCAGGGGGCTGGAGATGGCCATCCGGGCGGCCTCCTCGGCCTTGCCCTTGCCGGCGGCCCGGCCCACGCCCATGTGGGCCATACCGGCGTTCTTCATGATGGCAGTGACATCCGCGAAGTCCAGGTTGATAAATCCGGTGTCCCGGATCAGGTCGGAGATGGACTGCACCGCCTGGCGCAGCACGTCGTCCGC
>CAJFNE010000027.1 GCA_904393855.1 uncultured Oscillibacter sp.
CCTGGACGTCCAGGGGCAGGGCGATCTTGGAGATGTTGATCAGGTGCTTGTAGTCCACGTTCTCGCAGAGGATGTTGTTCCCCCACGTGCCGCAGCTCTGGAGCAGGGCCGGGATCATGGAGCCTTTGTCGGCAGCGGGAGATCCCCTCCCCCGCCGGCCTGCCCTTGGACAGCCTCCCCTTCGGAAAGCGTGCGCACGCAGAAAAGCCGGAGGGACGCGGGTCATCCGCGTCCCTCCGGTTCCTCGCGCGTATGGTGGGACATGCACTCCCCGCCACGGCAGGAGGATTCTCCCTTACGCAGTCTCCTCCGCGAAGTTGCCGGTGTAGAGCTGGTAGTACTCGCCTTTCTTCTCGATGAGCTCGTCGTGGGTGCCCCGCTCGATGATCCGGCCCTGCTCCATGACCATGATGCAGTCGGAGTTACGGACGGTGCTCAGCCGGTGAGCGATGACGAAAGTGGTCCGCCCGGTCATCAGCGCGTCCATGCCGTCCTGAACCAGTTTCTCGGTACGCGTGTCGATGGAGGAGGTGGCCTCGTCCAGGATCAACACCGGCGGATCCGCCACGGCGGCCCGGGCAATGGCCAGCAGCTGCCGCTGGCCCTGGGAGAGGTTGGCCCCGTCCCCGGTGAGCATGGTGTTGTACCCGTCGGGCAGGCGGCGGATGAAGCCGTCGGCGTTAGCCAGCTGGGCGGCGGCGATGCACTCCTCATCGCTGGCGTCCAGGTTGCCGTAGCGGATGTTCTCCATCACCGTGCCGGTGAAGAGGTGGGTGTCCTGCAGCACGATGCCCAGGGACCGCCGCAGGTCCGGCTTGCGGATATCGCTGACGCTGATACCGTCATAGCGGATGGTGCCGTCAGCAATATCATAGAAGCGGTTGATCAGGTTCGTAATGGTAGTCTTGCCGGCGCCGGTGGCGCCCACGAAAGCGATCTTCTGCCCGGGCTTTGCCCAGAGGCTGATATCGTGGAGCACCCGTTTGTTCTCGTCATAGCCGAAGTCCACATGCTCAAAGGTGACGCTTCCCCGCAGACTGGTGTAGGCAAAGGAGCCATCCTCCTGGGGCTGCTTCCAGGCCCAGACATTGGTGCGTTGACCGCTCTCGTGCATCTGGCCCGCGGCGTCCTCCCTGGCGTCCACCAGCTCCACCGCGCCCTCGTCTTTCTCCGGCGTCTGGTCCATCAGGTCGAAGACCCGCTGGGCGCCGGCAGCGGCGGTGACCACAAAGTTCACCTGCTGGCTCACCTGGGTGATGGGGTTCGTGAAGCTCTTGTTCAATCCCACGAAAGTAATGACTGTGCCCAAGGTCACGCCGGCCATGCCGTTAATGGCCAGGACAGCGCCCACGATGGCCACCACGGCGTAACTCAGCCAGCCGATATTGGCGTTGATGGGCATCAGCAGGTTGGCATAGCGGTTGGCCATGTTGGCGCTCTGCCGCAGGGCCTCGTTGACCCGATGGAAGTCGGCCTTGGCCTGCTCCTCGTGGCAGAAGACCTTGACCACCTTCTGGCCGTCCAGCATCTCCTCGATAAAGCCGTCCACATGGCCCAGGTCCCGCTGCTGTTTCACATAGTACTTGCCGGACAGGCGGGAGAAGTTCTTGGTCACCAGCAGCATCATCAGCGCGCTGATCACGGAGATCACGGTCAGCGCCGGGCTCAGGATGATCATGGTCACCAGCGTCGCCGCCATGGACATGACGGAGTTGATGATCTGGGGGATGCTCTGGCTCAGCAGTTGACGGAGGGTATCCACATCGTTGGTGTACACGGACATGATGTCGCCGTGGGCGTGGGTGTCAAAGTACTTGATGGGCAGGGACTCCATCCGATGGAACAAATCGTCCCGGAGATGGCGCATGGTGCCCTGACTCACATTGACCATGATGCGGTTGTATGCAAAGGCGGCAACGACGCCGATCCCCATGACGCAGGCCAGCTGGACCAGGTCCCCCGCCAGGCCGCTGAAGTCCCGGGAGCCGTTGGCCAGCATGGGCCCGATGTAGTCGTCCACCAGAGTCTGCGGGAAGGTGGCGCCCACCACCGTGGCAATGGCGGAGACCGCGATGCACAGGACCACCAGTACAAATAGAGATTGATAGTAGTGAAGCATATAGCGGATGACCCGCTTGAGAACGGCCATGCCGCCGCCCTGTCTCATTTTTGAATCCATAACTGCGCTGCCTCCTTTCACGCGGGTTGGTCGAAGTCGCCGCCGCCCTGGACCTGGGACTCGTAGATCTCCTGGTAGATGGCATTGGTCTTCAGCAGATTCTCATGGGTGTCGAAGCCGTTGATCCGGCCCTCGTCCAACACCAGAATCCGGTCAGCCCCCTCCACGCTGGAGATGCGTTGGGCAATGATGATCTTGGTGGTGCCGGGGATCTTCTCCGCGAAAGCCTTTCGGATCTTGGCGTCGGTGGCGGTGTCCACGGCGCTGGTGGAGTCGTCCAGGATCAGCACCTTGGGCTTTTTCAGCAGGGCCCGGGCGATGCACAATCGCTGCTTCTGGCCGCCGGAGACGTTGCTGCCGCCCCGCTCGATGCGGGTGTGGTAGCCGTCGGGGAAGCGTTCGATGAACTCGTCGGCGCAGGCGGCCTGGCAGGCCTCCATGCACGCGGCGTCGGTGGCGTCCGGGTTGCCCCAGCGCAGGTTCTCCAGAATCGTGCCGGAGAACAGGGTATTCTTCTGCAGCACCACGGACACCTGGTTGCGCAGGGCCTCCATGTCGTAGCGGCGCACGTCCAGGCCGCCCACGCACACGCTGCCCGCGTCCACGTCGTACAGCCGACAGATCAGGTTCACCAGGCTGCTCTTGCCGGAGCCGGTGCCGCCGATGACGCCGATGGTCTCGCCGGATTTGATGTGCAGGTCGATGTCCGTGAGGGCGTTCTTCCCGCTGCCGTGCTTATAGGAGAAGCTCACATGGTTGAAGTCGATGCTGCCGTCTGGAACCTCCGTCTCCGGGCTCTCCGGGTCGTGGAGATCCGGAGTTTCCTCCAGCACCTCGCCGATCCGGCGGATGCTGGCCATGGACATGGAGATCATGACCACCACCATGGACAGCATCATCAAACTCATGAGCAAGGACATGATGTAGCTGAAGAGACTGGTCAGGTCGCCGGTAGTCAGGGAGCCGTCCACCACAATGAACTGGGCGCCGAACCAGGATACGGAGATAATGCAGAAGTAGACCGCGATCATCATGGCCGGATTGTTGAAGGCCAGCAGGCCCTCGGCCTTGACGGAGAGGTCATAGAGGTTCTTGGAGGCCTTGGAGAACTTTTGCTTCTCATAGTCCTCCCGGACAAAGGCCTTCACCACCCGGATGGCGGAGACGTTCTCCTGCACGCTGGCGTTCAGGTCGTCATAGCGCCGGAACACCCGGTTGAAAATCTTCATGGTCACCACCATGATAGCGCCGATGACAATAACCAGGAACACGATTGCGATCAGGAACATCAGGCTCAGTTTCGGGCTGATGTAAATGCACATGGCATAGCTGAAGATCAGCGTCAGCGGGGACCGGACCGCCACACGGATGATCATCATGAAGGCCTGCTGCACGTTGGTGACGTCGGTGGTCATCCGGGTCACCAGGCCGGGGACGCTGAACTTGTCAATATTGGAAAAGGAAAAGGTCTGGATGTTGCCGTAGATGGCCTCCCGCAGATTGGCGGCCAGACCGGAGGACGCGCTGGCCGCGAACTTGCCGGCGGTGGCGCCGAAGAGCAGGCTGAAAAACGCCAGGGCCACCATGACGGTGCCATAGCGGTACACCGCGGAGAGACTGCTGGCCTCCAAGCCCTCGTCAATGATCCGCGCGGTAATAAAGGGCAGCAGGATCTCCATGACGACCTCCAGCGCGGTCAGTCCAACGCACAGGAGCGTGTCTTTCTGATAGACCCCCAGCTGCCGCAGTACTTGTTTCACGGTTGAAATACCTCCTTTTTGAAATTCTGTGTCATTGCGGAGAGATTCCGCAGCATCTTCTTTTGCAGGCAGTCCAACGCGGCCAGCTCCTCCTGGGAAAAACCGGAGTAGAGCTGATCCTGCGTCTCCGAAATCGCCCGGTCCAGGAAAGCCCGGACCTCTTTGCCTTTCTCGGTTCCCAGCAGGAGCTTCCGCCGGTCATCCCGGGCACAGGGCTCCACCCGCACATAGTCTTTCTCCCGCAGGCGCTTGACCAGTTCCGACAGCGCCGCCATGGAGTAGCGGAATTCCCGGTGGATGTCCGTCAGGGAGACCCCCTGTTCCGCGTGATTCAGAATGTACAGCAGCACCTGGGCCTGGGTCGCCGTCAGCCCTTTCTGGGCCATAGCCCGGTTCCCCATCTGCTCGATCTGAATGTGGATCTGCCGGTTTTCCTGCATCATGACGGTGCGGTCGCTTTCCACGCTGGCTCCGCCTCCTTGTGAATATTTCTGTCCCGAATCGTTCGGACGTTTACCTTTATAGCACAATTCCCCTTGCATGTGAAATTCAAATCTGTTATCATCTATAAAGAGTTTTTATTGATTTTATATATTATATAAGTCAAACGCTCACTGGACAGGAGGGTTTTGTTTGAATACGACACAACTGGAGTGTTTCGCCGCCGTGGCGGACTTTCTCAATTTTTCCCGGGCCGCGGAGCATCTGCGTATCACCCAGCCGGCGGTGAGCCACCAGATCAATACCCTGGAAGATGAACTGGGGGTAAAGCTGTTCTACCGCACCAGCAAGCGGGTACGGCTGACGCAGGAGGGCCACCTCTTCTCCCAGTACGCCCGGGAGATGCTGGTCCTGTCCCGCATGTCTAAGGACCGGCTGCAGGAGAGCCAGCGGACCTCGGTGCTCCGATTGGGCATCGGATGTCGGAATTTTTTGGAGCTGGATCGCCTGAAGCCAGTCTTGCGGCAGATGCGGGAGGAATTCCCCCTGCTGCTGCCGGTACTGCGGCTGGTGCCCGCCGCGTCTTTGGAAAATCTGCTGGAGGACGGAGACATTCAGGTGATGTTTACGTTTCAGGAGACAGCGCCGAAGCGCGCGGTCTACCGGGAGCTGATGCAAAGGCGGGTGGTCTGCATCTGCGGAGAGGAGCATCCTTTTGCCGGCCGGAGTGCCCTGACCATACAGAACCTGCAAACCGGCGGCCTGTTCGCCGCATATCCCCCGCACAATGCACCCTCCCCCCTGCTGGAGGCCCAAAGCCGCGTCATCACAGGCCGCAGCCCGGATCGTATCTGCTTCTGCGACGGCTTGGAGACCGTCTACACCCTGGTGGAGACCGGGTATGCCTACGCGGTTACCGCGGAACCGCCCAGCACCACTCCCTCCAACGTCTGCTCCATTCCCCTGGATGGATACGCCCCCCTGTCCTATGGAGTGTCCTATCGGGCCGGAACGACCACCCCGGTGCTGCGGCAGTTTTTAAAGCGGATGGCGGAATGTCTGCAGAGTCTTTCCGCCGACGGCGGAACGGTTTCCGTTTCATAAACTAACCAGGGGCGGAGAACCGCAGTTCTCCGCCCCTGGTTTTCCATCCGAATTGTTTTTTCATGCGGCGCACTCGCCGGCAAGCTGTGGGCGGCGCGGCAGCGCTTTTCCCAGCGCCTCCCTGTGCTCCGGTGGCCGTCCCCCTTTTCCCACCTCACGCGGAGGGACAGGTGATCTCCACCAGATGCTCGATCATGTGGTGCAGAAGCTGGGCCTGCTCCGTCTCGGCCGCCTTGTAGTAGACCTCTTTCCCCTCCCGGCGGCTGACGATCAGCCCGCCGGCCTTCAGCTGCTTCAAGTGGTGGGACACCGCCGGGGAACTCATATCCACCATGGAGGACAGGTTGATGACGCACTCCTCGCAGTGGCACAGCAGCCAGAAGATGCGGATGCGGCTGCCGTCCCCCAGCTGTTTGAAGATGTCGGCCGCGATCTGGAACTCCTCCACACTGGGCATATGGTCCAGCTCCCGCTCCATGGACTGGCCATGGTCGTGGGGCAGTTTTTTCTCGTTCATCGGGCGTTGCCTCCTTCCGAAGAAATATTCTACCACACCCGGCACCGTTAAGGAAGAGTCAAAATTCCGCCGCTGCTTGCCTGGGGTGGATGGACCTGGTAGAATAGGGGCAGGAACAGGTATCTTGGAAGCATTTGAAAGCGGCAAACGGAACGTTTGGGAGGAACAGCCATGTTGGAAAAGATTCCATCGCCATCAGACATGGCGGAGCTGCTGGGCCCATCCCTGTTTGAGGTCTGGCGGCAGCTCTGCGCGGCCATCGAGGAAAAATACGACATGGAGCAAATCTGGAACTCCGGCGGCAAGAACTGGACTTACGAGTATAAGTACCGGCGGAGCGGCAAGACCCTCTGCTGTTTGTACGCAAAACAGGGCTGCATCGGATTCCTGGTGATCTTTGGGAAAGAGGAGCGGGCGAAATTTGAAGAGATCAGAGGTTCCCTTTCTGACGCGGTCTGCCGTCTGTATGACGAGGCCAAAACCTACCACGACGGGAAATGGGTCATGCTGGAGCCGACCAGTCCCGCAGTGTTCGAGGAATACATGAAGTTGCTGGCCATCAAGCGGCGGCCGAACCGGAAGTAACGGTTCCGTTCCGTCGGAACGACTGGAAATCGGGCCGATACACAGGTCGGCCTCTGCGCCGCATTCCGCGGAAATTCCCAATTCCTAATTCCACTCTTTACTCTCGAAAAAATCCGCTCTTCCCTCTTGACATCCTCCGCAATCGGGTGTATGCTGTTCTCATAATTAAACAATTATTTAATTATTTTAGCGAGCGTCATTTGAAAGGAGTCCTTCCCATGAAAAAGACCTACAAGATCGATGTGGACTGCGCCAACTGCGCCAACAAGATGGAAGAAGCCGCCCGGAATACTCCCGGCGTTCAGACCGCCACCGTGAATTTCATGACGTTGAAGATGATCGTGGAGTTTGCCGAGGGCCAGGACCCCAAGACCGTCATGGAGCAGGTGCGGAAGAACTGCAAAAAAGTGGAGGACGACTGCGAGATCTTCCTGTGAGACGCCTCTCCCTCGCCCCAAGAGCGGCCGCTTGCGGGGCGCTCTTTTCCGATAACAATTAAATGATTATTGAATCGAAAGGGTGATCTCCATGCAGGAGCTGTTTGAGAGCGGGCTTTTGATCGTGGTGGCAGTCCTGGCCGCCATTTTGCAGTTCGTCGGCGCACGGCCCAACAGCGGCATGACCAAGAAGCAGAAGGCAATGCTGTGGCGTATCCTGGCCGCCGCCCTCCTGCTGCTGGGGCTCCAGGCCCTGGGGGCGGAGACGTTCGACCGCCTGGGCGGCGCGGGCCGGTGGGCGCGGCTGGCCTGCTATCTGGTGAACTACGCCATCATCGGCCACGACATCCTCCGAAAGGCCTGGAAGGGCATCCGCAACGGGCAGGTCTTTGACGAGAATTTCCTGATGGCAGTGGCCACCCTGGGGGCCCTGGCCCTGGCGGTGTATGAGAATGGCGACTACCTGGAGTCCATCGCCGTCATGCTGTTCTATCAGGTGGGCGAGTGGTTCCAGTCCTACGCCGTGGGGAAGAGCCGCCGGAACATCAGCGACCTGATGGACATCCGCCCCGATTACGCCAACATCGAGCGGGACGGGCAGCTCACGCAAGTGGACCCGGACGAGGTGGAGATCGGCTCCATCATCGTGGTCCAGCCCGGCGAGAAAGTTCCCCTCGACGGCACCATCGTCGAGGGCGTCTCCACCCTGAACACCGCCGCCCTCACCGGCGAGTCCCTGCCCCGGGACGCCAAGGCGGGGGACGAGATCATCAGCGGCTGCATCAACATGACCGGCGTGCTGAGGATCAAGACCACGAAAGAGTTCGGGGAGTCCACTGTCTCCAAGATCCTGGACCTGGTGGAGAACGCCTCCTCCCGGAAATCCCGGTCCGAGGACTTCATCTCCCGCTTCGCCAAGATCTACACTCCCGCCGTCTGCTATGCCGCCCTGGCCCTGGCCATCCTGCCGCCGCTGGTGCGGGTCTTTGGTCTGGGCCTTGACGCCGGGTGGGAGACCTGGATTTACCGGGCGTTGACCTTCCTGGTGGCCAGCTGCCCCTGCGCCCTGGTGATCAGCATCCCCCTGAGCTTTTTCGCCGGCATCGGCGGGGCCAGCAAGGCCGGCGTCCTGGTGAAGGGCTCCAACTACCTGGAGACGTTGTCCCAGACGAAGATCGTGGTGTTCGACAAGACCGGCACCCTGACGCAAGGCGTGTTTGAGGTCAACGGCATCCACCACAGCCAGATGGAAAACGGGAAGCTGGTGGAGTACGCCGCCCTGGCGGAGTCCGCCTCCTCCCATCCCATCAGCAAGAGCCTCCAGCGGGCCTATGGCAGGGAGATCGACCGCAGCCGGGTGTCCGACATCCAGGAGATCAGCGGCAACGGCGTCACCGCTCAGGTGGACGGCCACACCGTGGCCGCCGGCAACGACAAGCTGATGGACCGCATGGGCGTGCCCTACATCCCGTGCCACAGCGTGGGCACCATCATTCATATGGCCATCGACGGCAAGTACGCCGGCCACATCGTCATCTCCGACGTGGAGAAGCCCACCTCCAAGCAGGCCATCCAGGCCCTGAAAGCCGCCGGGGTGCAGAAGGCTGTCATGCTCACCGGGGACAGCGCCAAGGTGGCAGACCACGTGGCCGCGGATCTTGGCATCGACCAGGTGTACAGCCAGCTGCTCCCCGCCGATAAGGTGGAGAAGGTGGAGGAGCTCTTGAAAGGGAAACCGGAGAAGGCCAAGCTGGCTTTCGTGGGCGACGGCATCAACGACGCGCCGGTGCTGTCCCGGGCGGACATCGGCATCGCCATGGGGGCCATGGGCTCCGACGCCGCCATCGAGGCCGCCGACGTGGTGCTGATGGACGACGACCCCCTGAAGATCGCCAAGGCCATCAAAATCTCCCGGAAGTGCCTGGGAATCGTGTATCAGAACATCGTGTTCGCCATCGGCATCAAGCTGGCCTGCCTGGTGCTGGTGGCCCTGGGTCTGGCCAACATGTGGCTGGCGGTGTTCGCCGACGTGGGGGTCATGATCCTGGCGGTGCTGAACGCCATCCGGGCCCTGTTTGTCAGCAGGCTCTGAGGCCTGCGGGGAATCCGGGTGTCCCGCAGGGACATAAAAAAAGCGGCTGGCGCCTGCCAGCCGCTTTTTTATGTGTGAAAGGCTTACCGCTCGTATTCCACGACGCCGTCGATCATGGTCATGTCCACCTTCAGCTTGTAGATGTCCATAGGGTCGATCTTCAGGATGTCGTCGGAGAGGACAATCATGTCTGCCAGCTTGCCGATCTCAATGCTGCCCTTGATATCCTCCTGGAAGGAGGCGTAGGCCGGGTGCAGCGTGCAGCACCGGATGGCCTCCAGGACGGAGACGCACTGGGTCTGGTCGAACTGGTAGTCCTTGGACCGATCGTAGCGGTTCACCGCCGCGTCGATCACATTGATGCCGATGGGGCCGGAGGGAGCGTCGGAGTGCAGGGAGACCTTGATGCCCGCGTCCAGCATGCTGCGGACCGCCTCCAGGTAGCGGTTGCGCTCCGGGCCGTAGAAGGCCGCCAGATTCTTGCCCAGCATCTGGATCAGGCCGGGGTGGAGGACCGGGCAGATGTTCATGTTCGCCATCCGGTCGATCAGGTCCTGGTCCACGATGACGCAGTGCTCGATCCGGTGCCGCAGGGAGCGGACCCGCTCCGGGTTCTCCGCGAAGCACCGCTCGTAGCCCTCCACCATGAACTCGATGGCAAGATCCCCCACGGCGTGGGCCGTGCACTGGCACTCGGCGTCGTTGATCTTTTTGATATAATCCCAGGTCTCTTCCCGTTCCCAGCCGCGCTCCCGGGGCAGGCTGGGGTCGTGTGAGAACGGCTCCCGGGTGGCACAGGAGGGACCGCCGGTACCGCCGTCGATCATGAACTTGCAGGGGCCCACCCGGAAGTGCTCGTCCCCCAGGCCGGTGATGAGGCCCAGCTGCAGCCAGTGCTCGTTGTCCTCCAGGGAGTAGGGCTTGCCGAAGATGCTGTGGAGGGCCATGTAGCTGCGGACCCGGAACTCCCCGTTCCGGCAGAGCTTCTGCATGGTGTGATAGGATGGACGGTCACAGGCGCCCATGTCGCCCACGGAGGTGATGCCCGCGGCAAAGCACTGCTGCTGGGACTTCAGCGCGGCCTTGCGCTGCTGCTCCTCCGTGTACTCCACCTGGCCCCACAGCCAGAAGTGGGTGTGGCCCCGGACCATGCCGGTCAGCTTGCCGTCCACCACCTCCACCTCATCCTGAGGATACTTGGCGGCATCCTCCGGGCCGTAGACTCCCAGGTACTCCAGGGCCTTGTGGTTGTACATGCAGATATGGCCGCCGCCGTGCATGCAGTGGACGGGGTTGTTGGGGGCCGCCGCGTCCAGCTCCTCAATGGTGGGGTGGCGCCCCTCCGGGAAGAGAGTGGGCTCGTAGCCCATCATGGAGATCCACCGGCCGGGTTCCAGGGTCTTGGCGGTATCCCGGATCATTTGCAGCATGGCCTCCAGGGAGGGGCAGTTCTTCTTGGTGGTATCGATCATGCCGCAGGACATGTCGGGCCCCAGCATACCGTTGAGGATGGGGTGGAAGTGGGCGTCGTTGATGCCGGGCATCAGGGTCCGGCCCGCCAGGTCCACCACCTTGGTGTGCTCGTCGATCAGCTGGTCGATGTCCGCGTTGGAGCCGACAAACACGATCTTGTTGCCCTTGACGCCCACCGCCTCGGCAATCTCGTCCTTCGCGTTGACGGTGATGACGCTGCCGTTTTTAAAGGCAATGTCCAAATAGGAAAAATCGAAATTCATGGAGACCTCCTTCAATTGTGATCTGCCGAATCCGCCGGCGCAAAACAGAGGGGGCGGCCGCTGCCCGCGGCCGTCCCCTTTTCGATTAGTTCTTACCGCTCATATTCCACAACGCCGTCGATCATGGTCATATCCACCTTGACGTTGTGCAGTTCGTGGGTGTCCATGTGCAGGATGTCCCGATCCAGCACGATCAGGTCCGCCAGCTTGCCGACCTCGACGCTGCCCTTGATGTTCTCCTCATAGGAGCTGTAGGCGGCGTTCCAAGTGCAGCAGCGGATGGCGTCCAGCAGGGAGACCGCCTGGGTGGTGTCGCACTGATAGCCCTGCCGGATGTCGTAGCGGTTCACGGCGCCGTCGATCATCTCGAAGCCCACGGGGCCGGAGGGAGCGTCAGAGTGCAGGGAGCACTTGATGCCGGCCGCCATCATGCTCTTCAGGGCGCCCAGGTACTTGTTGCGCTCGGGACCATAGAACCGGGCCAGGTTTTTGCCGTTGCGGATCTGCAGACCGGCGTTGACGGAGGGGCAGATGTTCATTTTGGCCATCCGGTCAATCAGGTCCTGGTCCACCAGGGTGCAGTGCTCGATCCGGTGACGGCGGGCCTTGAAGGCCTCCTTGTCCTTGCAGGCGGCAAAGGCCTTCTCATAGCCCTCCACCATGAACTCCACGGCGCCGTCGCCGATGGCGTGAGCCGTGCACTGGCACTCGGCGTCGTCGATCATCTTGATATAGTCCCAGACCTCCTCGCGCTCCCAGCCGCGTTCACTGGGCAGGTTGGGGTCGTGAGAGTAGGGCTCACGGGTGTAGCAGGACGGGCCGCCGGAGCCGCCGTCGATCATGAACTTGCAGGGGCCGATGCGGAAGTGCTCGTCGCCCAGGCCCGTGATAAAGCCCAGCTTCAGCCAGTGCTCGTTGTCCTCCTTGGAATAGGGCTTGCCGAAGATGCTGTGGAGGGCCATGTAGCTGCGGACCTTGAACTCGCCGCCGCGGCACAGCTTCTCCATGATGTGATAGGAGGGACGGTCGCACTCGCCCATATCGCCGATGGAGGTGATGCCGTTCTCCAGCAGCTGCTGATGGGACCGCATGGCGGCCTTCTTCTGCTGCTCCTCGGTGTAGTCCACCTGGCCCCACAGCCAGAAGTGGGTGTGGCCGCGGACCAGGCCGGTCAGCTTGCCGTTCTCCACCATGACCTCGCCCTCGGGATACTTGGCGGCATCCTCGGGGCCATAGACGCCCAGGTACTCCAGGGCCTTGTGGTTGTATGTACCAATGTGGCCGTTGCAGGTCTGGCACTGCACCGGGTTGTTGGGGGCGGCGGCGTCCAGTTCCTCGATGGTGGGATGGCGCTGCTCCGCCAGCAGGCCGGCCTCATAGCCCATGGTGGAGACCCACTGGCCGGGCTTCTTGGTGGCCGCCACCTTGCGGACGATATCCAGCAGCTCCGGAATGGTCTTGCAGGAGCTCAGGCCGGTGTCCACCATGGCGGAGTCCAGGTCCGTCGTGATCATGCCGTTGAGGATGGGGTGGAAGTGGGTGTCGTTGATGCCGGGCATCAGGGTGCGGCCCGCCAGGTCCACCACCTTGGTGTGATCGTCGATCAGCTGGTCGATATCCGCGTCGGAGCCCACAAACACGATCTTATTGCCCTTGACGCCCACCGCCTCGGCAATCTCGTCCTTCGCGTTGACGGTGATGACGCTGCCGTTTTTAAAAGCAATGTCCAGATACGAAAAGTCGAAATTCATAAAAGCCTCCTTCTTCATTCAACGACCACCATACGCGCGGCAGGACAAGCTGACGGACCACGCCGATGACAAGCCCGCCGGCCACGCCCCGCGTATTGTATGATCTCTTCACCGTGGTCATACCTGTTATGTTTTCATTGTAGCAGAATCACTGCCTTTGTCAATAGTCTTTTGTGCAAAAAAGACGTTAAAAAGTTTGGTGATTTCGCGCTTCTCGTCGTTTTATATAAATCTTTTTTTATTTCCTATGCAAAACATCAGGCATGTATTTTCCCTTTACACTCTGCCAAACAGACTTCGCGCTTCGCCGATCATGTAGAGGGACCCGCAAATGCAGATCACGTCCTCCGGCCCCGCGTCCCGGCGCAGCGCCGTCAGGCCCTCCGCCAGACTTCCGTAGGGCGCCGCGGCGGGATAACCATACTCCTCCCGCAGCCGGCGGCAGAGCTCCTCCGCCGGCAGGGCCCGGTGGCTGTCGGGGGTCACGGCGGCGATCCGCTCCGCCAGGGGCAGCAGGGCGTCGAAGATGCCGTGGAAGTCCTTGTCCGCCAGCACCCCCATGAGGAAGCGGCACTTTTTCCCCGGGAAATAGGTCTCCAGGGAGGCGGCGATGGCCTGGGCACACTGCTGGTTATGGCCGCCGTCGATGATGATGGCGGGCCGGGTGGAGACGCACTCAAAGCGGCCCGGCCACACGGCGGTGCGCATCCCCTCCAGGATCGCCCCGTCCGGGATGTTCCAGCCCTTGTCCCGCAGGATCTCCAGCACCGTCAGGGCGGTGGCGGCGTTCTGCAGCTGGTGCTCCCCCAGCAGGGAGAGGCAGACCTCCGGATACGGCCCCCAGGCGAACCGCTGGCCCTCCAGGCTCCGGGAAATGGGCCGGGCCGGCCGGGCCCGCACCAGGACGGCGCCCCGCTTCCGGCAGATCTCCTCCGCCACCTGCTCCACCGCCGGGTTCGGGTCCCCCAGCACCACGGTGCCGCCGGGCTTGATGATGCCGCACTTCTCCGCGGCGATCTGCTCGATGGTGTCTCCCAGGATCTCCGTGTGCTCCAGGCCGATCCGGGTGATCACCGCCGCCTCCGGCGCGGAGATCACGTTGGTGGCATCCAGGCGGCCCCCCAGACCCACCTCCAGCACCACGATGTCACAGCCGGCGGTCTGAAAGCAGCAGAACGCCACGCAGGTCAGCAGCTCGAACTGGGTAGGGGCATCCTCCATGGTGTCCGCCGCCGCCTTCACTCGCTCCGTGGCCGCCGTCAGCGCCTCGTCGGAGATCGGCTCCCCCTGGAGCTGGAACCGCTCATTGTAGCGCACCAGGTGGGGCGAGGTATACAGTCCCACCCGATAGCCCGCCTGCCGCAGGCAGCTGTCCAGCAGGGCCGCGGTGGAACCCTTGCCGTTGGTTCCCGCCACATGGACGAACCGCAGGGACGCCTGGGGATTCCCCAGACGGCGCAGCAGTTCCGCCATCCGTTCCAGGCCCAGGTGGCTGCCCATCATCTCAATATGCGCAAAGTAGCGCAAAGCTTCCTCGTATGTCATCCGTATTCACTCCATACAGACAGAGAGGGACCGCACCATCGTACAGTCCCTCCCCTCTTTCCTCAGGATTTTGCCGCGGCCAGCCGCCGGACCACCGGGAAGACCCAGCCGCCCACGGAATTGCCCAGCGACATGACCAGCACATAGAGCAGCGTCTGGCCGCTCCACATGCCCGCCATGGAAAAATAGTACATATTTGCCACACAGTGCTCAAACCCACTGAGAATGAACACCATCACGCCAAAGAACAGCGCCAGGTACTTCCCCACCGGATGCTCGTTCTGATTAAAGCCGTCCACCGCGATGTAAATCAGCATATTGCAGAAGATCGCCAGCAGGAAGATGCTGCCCAGGCTGTCCCCCAGCTTCGTATCGCAGAGGCCCTGGGCCTTTTCCACCAGGGCGGGG
>CAJFNE010000028.1 GCA_904393855.1 uncultured Oscillibacter sp.
GGTAAATATAAAAAGTAAAAAAAGAGCCGCTTCCTCAGCGGCTCTCCTGCCCGCCTCGCAGGGAGGCGAGATAGCGTACCAGGAACTTCACATGCAGCTCAGCGGTCTCCTCCAGGTGTGCGGGGAAGAAGAACGGCATGGACTCCGGGGCGGAGTTATAAATCAGGACGCAGGAGAACACCAGGTTCGCCAGCACCTCCGGCTGGCAGGCCTCCGGCCGGATCTCCAGCAGCTCCATCACCCGGAGAAAGAAGGCCCGCTGGCCGGGGCGGAAATCCTGGAACCGCTCCGGCGTCAGGCGGCTGTGCAGGTCCGCCTCCTCCCGCTGGGTCATCACCAGGATACCGTTGTCCCGGTGGCGCAGGATCGTCCGGAAAAATGCCTCCACATGCTCCTCCCAGCTGCCCTCCGGCCGGGCAAGCTCCTGCTCCAGCAGCCGGAGCAGACGGCTGCGCTGCTCCTCCATCAGCTGCAGGGTGAAGTCCTCCAGGGAGTCGAAAAAGGTGTAGAAATAGGGCTTGGAAATTCCCACGGCCCGGGTCAGCTCCGCCAGGTGCAGCCCCCGCAGCCCTCCATGTCCCGCCATCTCCAGCCCCGTGTCCAGCAGCGCCTGCCGGACGCGGTCCCGGTCCGCCTGCGTATAGCTTTTCCGTGCCGTAGTGATGCCCCCTTTCCTCGGTGTCTCTGCCTATCTCCCGCCCTCCGGCCCGGCGGCCAGCGGCGGCAGCTGCCAGCCCACCGCCAGCGTCCCCCGCCGGACGGTGATGGTGGCCTCCGGCTCCACAATATGATTGCTGACCCCCAGGGGAAATTCCGGCGTCAGCACGGCGTCCTGCAGCGGGTACTGGAAGCCCACCTCGTCGATGCCCTCCGCCCGGTCCCCCAGGCAGAAAGCGGAGAACAGCCCCCACTCCACCGTCTTTGGGATGGTGAGGGATTCATTCTCAATGACGGTCCAGAGAAAGTCGTCGTCATAGAGGTAGCCCCGGGCCCCCCGGCGGCGGAGGTACAGCAGGGACTGCAGGTTGGCCAGAGTGTGGTCCAGCCGCTTGCCGCCGGTGCCGCCGTAGAGATACACCTCCCCGCAGCCCCACGCCAGGGCGGTCTTGATGGCCAGCATGGTGTCCGTGTCGTCTTTCTCCACCGGAACCCGCTGGATGCGGGCAAAATCCCCCGGCTCCTCCATGGAGTCGAAGTCCCCCAGCAGCAGGTCCGGCACCAGGCCCGCCTGCCGGCAGGTCCGGTAGCCGGCGTCGGCGGCGATGACCGCGTCGCCGGGGCCCGGCGTCTCTCGCAGGCCGAAAAAGGTGCCGGCGGCAAAGATAAAGCAGCGTTTTCTGTCCATATCCCTCTCCCCCGCGGAGCGCCCCCGTCCGGGGCGCGGATGGTTTCTCTGCTGCCAGTATACCATGTTCCGCTTCATCTGGCAAATAAAACCGGCCCGCCGGAAATTCCGGCGGGCCCGCAGGGGCTATTGAATATGCTCCTCACAGAAATTATCCAGAACGCGGTAGCCCATCTCCCCCGGCGCGGCCACGGGAAACTCCGCAATCGTGTCCGGGTCAAAGAGCGGACACATCCGCTTTTCCGGCTCCAGCCGCAGGGCCGGCATCCTGTCCGCGCGGCCGTTGACGGCTTTTTTTGTTTTCGGCATGGAATCACCCCGCCGTCAGTCTCTGCCGCGGGGGAAGCTTTTATGCAGCTCAACAGCGGGCAGTTCCTGCCAATGTTTAAAAAATCGCGCCGCCCGGGCGGACGGCGCGAGATCCGGTTTTATTCCGCCAGGGCGGCCCGGAGAGCCTCCACCCGGTCGGTTCTCTCCCAGGTAACGCCCAGGTCCTCCCGGCCCATGTGGCCGTAGGCCGCCAGCTTGCGGTAGATCGGCTTGCGCAGGTCCAGATCCCGGATGATGGCGGTGGGCCGCAGGTCAAAGACCTTGCGGACGGCCGCCTCCAGCTTGCCGTCGTCCACCTTGCCGGTACCGAAGGTGTCCACCAAAACGCTCACCGGTTGGGCCACACCGATGGCATAGGCCAACTC
This sequence comes from uncultured Oscillibacter sp., assembly GCA_904393855.1. Taxonomy (GTDB): domain Bacteria; phylum Bacillota; class Clostridia; order Oscillospirales; family Oscillospiraceae; genus Oscillibacter. The sequence continues at coordinate 2,041 of CAJFNE010000028.1, forward strand.
CACTTCACAGCGGGTGGCCAGGCCGGCAGCCACCACATTTTTGGCCACCCAGCGGGCGGCGTAGGCGCCAGAGCGGTCCACCTTTGTGGGGTCCTTGCCGGAGAAGGCGCCGCCGCCGTGGGGGGCGCTGCCGCCGTAAGTATCCACGATGATCTTCCGGCCCGTCAGGCCGGAGTCCCCCTGAGGACCGCCGATGACAAAGCGGCCGGTGGGGTTGACATAAATTTTCGTATGCTCGTCCATCAGCCCCGCGGGGATGGCGGGATGGATCACCATGTCGATCATGTCCCGGCGGATCTGCTCCAGGGTGACCTCCGGGCTGTGCTGGGTGGAGAGCACCACGGTGTCCACCCGGACGGGCTTGCCGTCCTCATACTCCACGGTGACCTGGGTCTTGCCGTCGGGCCGCAGGTAGTTCACCAGGCCCACCTTGCGGACCTCCGCCAGCCGCTTGGCCATCTGGTGGGCCAGGGAGATGGGCAGGGGCATCAGCTCCGGCGTCTCGTCGCAGGCGTAGCCGAACATCATGCCCTGGTCGCCGGCACCGTTTTGCAGCTCCGCGTCCTCGCCCTGCTTGTTCTCCAGGGCCTTGTCCACACCCATGGCGATGTCGCCGGACTGCTCGTCGATGTTGGTGATGATGCCGCAGGTGTCGCAGTCGAAACCGTACTTGGCCCGGTCATAGCCGATGTCCCGGATCACCTCCCGGGCGATCTTGGCGATGTCCACGTAGCAGCTGGTGCTGATCTCCCCCATGATGTGCACCAGGCCGGTGGAGACCGTGGTCTCGCAGGCCACGCGGCCCTGGGGGTCCTGGGCCATGATGGCGTCCAGCACCGCGTCGGAGATCTGGTCGCAGATTTTGTCGGGATGTCCCTCCGTCACGGATTCCGAGGTAAAGAGGTAACGTCTTGCCATGGTTCTGTCTTCCTTTCCATCGTCCCCTATCAAGGACAGAAAAATGCGCGTTTCGACGATGAAACGCGCAAAATCAGTTCGTTTGCTCCTCATCTGTCGCTCAACGTCGGATTTGGCACCTTGTCAGAAGCAGGTTGCCGTGGTTTCATCGGGCCGTTCCCTCCGCCACTCTTGATAAGGGTAATTGAATTGTCAAGAGATATCTTAACACGTTTTTTGCAATTGTCAAGCGGGGCCGACAGGTTTTTTGATGGGATTCTGTCTGATTTTCCCAATGTTCACAAATTATGCGTGACTTTTGGCGTCCGAGCGGGTATAATCAGCATTGTGATTCTGGTCATGGAGGGATATCCTTGAGAAAATTAAGCGCCGCTGTGGATCGCTTCGCCTACAACCACCCCCGGTTCGGCATCCCCAATCTGATGAAATTCATCGTCATCGGCAGCGTCATCGTCTACCTGCTCGCCATCTTCGCCGGCTACGGCGCCGTCAGCTTCCTGAGCTTCCGCTGGAGCTATATTACCCAGGGCGAGATCTGGCGGCTGATCACCTTTATCTTTATGCCCGGCTACTACACCACGGGGGATGTGCTGTGGCTGGCGCTCTTCCTGTACTTCTACTACATGATCGGCAATGTGCTGGAGCGGGAGTGGGGCACCGCTAAATTCACCCTCTACTACCTCTCCGGCGTCGTGCTGACGCTGATTGTGGGCATTGTCACCGCCCTGGTCTCCGGGTATGATGTGATCATCGAGGGGACAAGTTATGTAAATCTGTCCATGTTCTTCGCCTTTGCCATGCTGTATCCGGACACCCAGTTCCTGCTGTTCTTCTTCATCCCGGTGAAGGTGAAGTGGCTGGCGTGGATCGACGCGGCGTTCTTCGCCCTGTCGGTGCTGTCCAGCCTCATGCGGCTGGACTTCCTGAACGCCCTGCTGCCGGTGGTGGCCCTGCTGAACTTCTTCGTCTTCTTTTGGACGAACATCGCTGACGAGATCGACTACCGCCGGGGCCGGGCCCGGCACCAGACCAGCCATCAGACGATCCACTTCAAGTCCGCCGTCCGCCAGCAGCGGAAGAAAGAGGCGGAGCGGGGCTATCGCCACAAGTGCGAGGTCTGCGGCCGCACGGACGCGGATTACCCGGACCTGGAATTCCGCTACTGCTCCCGGTGCGCCGGCTACCACTGCTTCTGCCAGGACCATATCTTCAACCACGAGCACTTCACGGAATAAGCCATTTCATATAGGGAGAAACCCAACCTATGGATCTTCACGAGAACTACGACGCCTGGGCCGCCATGCTGGCGGAGTGCTTCGGCGAGGAGGCCGGCACCCGCGCCCAGATGCAGGGCCTGGCGGGAACGGACACGCTGCTTCTGCGCCAGTGCGGTGGTATGCTGCGGGCCTATGACCGGATCGGCGGCGTCACCGCCTGGGGCGACCACGAGGGCGTGGCCCTGGGCTGCTTCTGGGACCAGGCGGCCCAGCTGGGCCAATATCTGCAGGAGGAGCTGGCGACGCTTGCCCAGGGCATCCCCCAGGAAACGCTGGAGGCCGTCCAGCGGAACTCCGCGGAGATCACAGAAGCCGCCCGGCCGGACTGGTACATCACCGCCCTGGGGCGTGAGGACGTCTATGTGCTCCAGGCCATCGCCGTGCGGCGGGACCGCCGGGGCACGGGCATTTTCCGCAAGCTGCTCACCCCGATCCTGGAGGCAGCCCGGCAGCGGGGCGTCCCCGTGGTGCTGCAGACATTTGAGGCGGAAAACGTGCCGAAGTACGAGCACCTGGGCTTCCGCCTGGTGGAGCGCAGCTCCTCCGATACGATGGGCCTCACCTGCTACAACATGGCCTGCCCCTGACGGACAGCTTCGCGGCTGCTGACGCGGCCGCGTTTTTTTCCGCTTCCATCCTGCCCCGAAACCATGCATACTGGGTGTACCACCCCGTGGGCCGCGCTCTGCGCGATGGCCCCTACCCGACGGCCTCGATCTGCCGGAGCGATGGCCTGCGGCTGCCCGCCCGGATGCGGAATCCGCCGGAACAGGCGGCCGCTTATTTCACGTGGGTTTCCCCGGCCGCGCCGGCAGCTCACGCAAAGGAGTCCCGAAATGGAACTGATCATCCAAACGATTGAAGCCGGTTACCGCCTCCTCTGGGGCGATCTCATCACCCTGCCCCTGCCCGGCGGCGGCACCCTGGGCATCTCGCTGCTGGTGCTGATGCTGATTCCCACCGGCATTTACTTCACCATCCGCACCCGCTTCCTGCCGGTCCGGCTGTTCCCCGAGATGCTGCGCATCACGGTGGAAAAGCGGAATCCCACTTCCCAGCACGCCATCTCCGGGGTCCAGGCGCTGATCGTCTCCACGGCCACCCGGGTGGGCATGGGGAATCTGGTGGGCGTGGTGGCGGCTATCTCCGCCGGCGGCGCCGGGGCGGTGTTCTGGATGTGGGTCACCGCCCTGATCGGCTCCTCCACCGCCTTCATCGAGGCCACGCTGGCCCAGCTCTACCGGGAGAAAGACCCCCTCTACGGCGGCTACCGGGGCGGTCCCGCCTACTATATGCACCGCTACCTGGACAAGAAGCGGGGCGGGCCGCCCCGCCGGTATGTGCCCATCGCCGTGCTTTTCGCCATCTCCGGCCTGATCTGCTGGTGCGGCATCAGCCAGGTGATCAGCAACTCCGTCTCCTCCGCCTTCCAGAACGCCTTCGGCCTGCCGCCCCTCTACACCACGGTGGCATTGGTGGCGCTGTCGGCGGTGATCGTCCTGCGCAAACACGCGTCCGTCAAGGTGCTGGATGTGGTGGTGCCGATCATGGCGGTGTGCTACTTCGGCATCACGATCTTCCTGATCCTCAAGAACATTGCCGTGATCCCCTCCGTGTTCCAGCGGATCTTTGAGGAGGCCTTCGGCATCCGTCAGGCGGTGGCCGGCGGCTTCGGCGCGGTGATCATGAACGGCGTGAAGCGGGGCCTGTTCTCCAACGAGGCCGGCTCCGGCTCCGCCCCCTGCGCCGCCGCCGCGGCGGACGCCAGCCACCCCGCCAAGGCGGGGCTGCTGCAGGCCCTGGGCGTCTTCATCGACACCATCATCATCTGCAGCTGCACGGCGTTCATCATGCTGGTGACGCCCCAGGAGCAGGTGGCCGGCCTGACCGGCATGGACCTGCTGCAGGCCTCTATGGAATACCACCTGGGCCGGTTCGGCGTGGTGTTCATCGCCGTCATCCTGTGGCTGTTCTGCTTCTCCACGTTCCTGGGCATCCTGTTCTATGCCCGCTCCAACGTGGCCTACCTCTTTGGGGACAACTGGCTCTCCCAGACCGCCTACAAGGTGGTGGCCCTGGTGATGCTGTTCATCGGGGGCCTGGCCGCCTATACCTTCGTCTGGGACCTGGGCGACCTGGGTGTGGGGCTCATGACGGTCTTCAATATTCTCATGATCCTGCCCATGTCCCGGGAGGCCCTGGACTCCCTGCGGGAGTATGAGCGCCTGCGGAAGCAGGGCGTCAAGGTATAGGAGGGTTCCCATGCGGATTCTGGCAATCGACTACGGCGATGCCCACACCGGCATCGCCATCTCAGACCCCACCGGCCTGCTGGCGGGCTTCACCACGGTGATCGACGCCTACCGCCCGGAGGTGGTGGCGGAGCGGGTCGCCACTCTGGCCCGGGAGCACGGCGCGGAGCGGCTGGTGCTGGGACACCCCATCAACATGGACGGCACCCGGGGCCCCCGCTCCGAGAAGGCCCAGGCCCTGAAAGCTCTGCTGGAGAAGGCCACCGGGCTGCCGGTGGTCCTCTGGGACGAGCGGCGCACCACCATCGACGCCCATCAGATTCTGCAGAACAGCGGCAAGAACGCCAAGAAGCGGAAAAAAGTGGTGGACGCCGTGGCCGCGTCCCTGATTCTGGAGGGCTATCTCACCTTTGTGAAAAGCCACCCTGACCCATGAACAGGAAAAAGCCCCCGGACACTTCCGTGTCCGGGGGCTTTCGATTCAATCCGCCTGGGGCTCCGGGGTGGGTTCCCGGGCGGGCGCCGCAGCGGGCACCAGGAGCCGGAAAATCTTCCGCACCAGGGGACCGCAGAAGAAGATCTGCCAGAAGAAGGCCATGGGGAAGTTCTTCACCACGGTCTGCAGCCAGGCCGGAATCAGCTCCAGGCCCGGGCGCTGGAAGAGCAGCGTGGCCCAGAGACTCATGGCCGGGCACATGACGCACACCGTCATGCAGGACCGGGCCAGGACGGCGGCTAGGGGCCACTCCCGGGGCACGGCCAGCCGCGCCGCCAGGCGGGATGCCAGCGGGTCTCCCACCAGGGTGCTGGTGAGAAAGCAGATTAGCAGCATCAGCGGCAGCTCCCCCAGGGCCTCCAGCATCCCCGCGTTGGTGAGGCCGCCGTGGCGCAGGCCCGTGTTGTACAGCTCCATGGCCAGCACCATGAAGCAGGACATCAGCAGTCCAAAGAGCAGTTTCTGTCCGGTGGTTTTCGGCATCGAAGAATTCTCCTTTCCTGCATCCGGCGCAACGAAAAAGACGCAGTCTACGCTTCCATAGACTACGCCTTTCCAGACTTATTTCTACCGGCCGGATCTGTACTTTTCTTTTATTATACCGCCTGGAGCGGCCCCCATGTAATAGGCGGTCATGGAGAAATCTTTCCGCTCAGTCCCGCCTTTCTCCGGCAATTCGCCGAAGGACGGCGGCTCACCGCTTCAGCCGCAGGAGCTTGCGGATCAACTCCTCCCGCTGGCGGCTGAATTTCTCCAGCAGGCGGGCCCCGCCGGCCACCAGAAACAGCGCCGCCAGCTTCCCCGGCTCCTGAAAGCCCAGCAGGTCAAACAGCGGGCAGCTGCAGGCGGCCACCAGCCCCAGGGCCAGCGCCATGACAGTCCCCATCCGCAGCAGCAGTCCGGCGGTGGAGACGGATCGGAAATACTGCTCCCAGCGCTCCCCCTCCATGTGCCCGATCCTATGGGCCAGATAGAACATCCCCAGCAGCAGTCCCACGAACACCAGCCCCGCCACGGCGGTCAGCACCCAGCACAGCACCGCGTAGCCGATCACCTGGGTGAAGCTCATGCCCGCCAGCCAGCCCGGGTGCAGGTAGCTGCCCGCCAGCACCAGGGCAATCGCCCCGGCGGCCAGGCCCAGCACCAGGTAGATGCCCTCCCGGTCCTGAGCATACTGACAGAAGCTCCTCGCGGCGCCGCTGACGAAAGTCAGGGAGAGGAACACCGTCCAGGCCGGGTCCCCCCACAGCATGCAGACTGCGGCCAGCAGTTGGGACACCAGCACCACCGCCCTGCCCGCCCGGGCCTGGGCGGCCGCCTCCACCTCCCGGTCCCGCTCGTCCCGAAGCAGGTGCAGGTCCCGCGTCTGCTTCAAATCCTCCATGCGATCCATCGTCTTGCTCCTTTTCCAGAGGGCCGCCGCCCTCACATCCGTTTCTCATAGTAGACCTCGGCTCCCAGCAGGGCCGCGAAGGCCCCAATGGCCACTGCGTCCAGGGTGACCGTCACCGCCAGGGCCTCCGGCGCCCGGGTGACGGCGTAGACGCCCAGCGCCGCCAGACTCAGCACCCAGCAGCCGTTGGCCACGATCCGGTAGGCCAGCCAGGCGCTCTTCCGGCTGACGGCCTCGTCCCGCTCGTCCACCCTCGGCAGCCGGGACTCCCGGGAGAGGGACCACCACAGGTCAAAGCCACCGGCGGCCAGCAGGATCACCAGGGAGACCAGCCACTTTGCCTGAAAGCCCGTGGCCGCCAGCACGACGCCGCAGGCCGCCGCCAGCAGCAGGCTGAGAATTCCGGCGGCGAAGCTCCGTCTGTTATAGATGCGCATTCCCCTCACCCCTTGAACTCATAGTAGAAGTCGCTGACGATCCGGGTGATCCAGCCCACGATGAACAGCACCATGCAGGGCAGGGCCGTCTGGATGTAGACATCCTGTTCACCCGACCGCCACCAGCCGATGAAGCATCCGGCCAGCATGGCAAAGTTCAGCCAGAACAACACCCGGAAGGTCAGGGCCCGGCTGCGGCAGGTGTTGTACCGGGTACGCTCGTCCCGATCCTCATCCTTGTCCTGTCGGGCCTTCTCCCGGTCCAGGCTCCGCAAGATGCCGCTGACGCCGCAGAGGATCAGCAGGATCGTCAGAATGCCATCTTTCAGGTCAAACCGCTCCCAGCCCACGAACAGGCAGGTGCCCGGCAGGGCCAGCCCCAGGAGCAGGCTGCCCACGCTGGCCCAGAATTTCTTCTTATAGTAGATTTTCATGACGCGGTCTCCTCCTTGCGCTCCGTCAAAGCGCCGCAGATGGAAAAGGTCCCGGCGGTCACCGCCGCCGCGGTCAGAATCACCCATGGCAGGCGTACCCGCCCGCTTCGGAACGTCCGCGCCATGCAGACCGCGCCCAGCAGCAGCTCCGCCGCACCCAGCGCACCCAGGTTTTTATTCCCAATTCTCATTGTCCCGGTCCTCCAGTTCCTTGTTCTCCGCCAGACAGTACAGATCCTCCACCGTGGTGCCAAACACCAGCGCCAGCCGGTAGGCCAGCAGCAGCGACGGGTTGTACTGCCCTTTCTCCAGGGAGATGATGGTGCGGGACGACACATGGACCAGCTCCGCCAGCTGCTGCTGGGTCATGCCCGCCGCCGTCCGCAGCTCCCGCACGCGATTCTTCATGCTCCCGTCTCCTCTCCCTGTCATGTGAAATTCCCTCTTTGTGAAGCAAGCTTCACATGAAGGATACTTCATATTATACACAGCCCAGTGCGGTTGTCAAGACCCTTTCACAAAAAAAGACGGAGCCTCCGCTCCGTCTTCGATCGCTTTCCCAGATCCCTGTGGACTCTTTCGGCGCGGCTGTGCGGGCCGCGCGCCCGGCGGCGCATCCCTTCATGCGGGCCCCTGTCCGCGCATCTATGCGGACCGGCGGCGCGCTCCCAAGTCCCCCGCCTAGTTCCGCTTCCAGAAATAGGGCTCATAGAGCTGTTCCAGCCGCTTCACCACCTGGTTGGCGCCGCCCTTCACCACTACGTCCCCATGCCCCTCCTGCGAGGTCAGCAGCACGCTCCGGCGCAGACCCAGCTCGCCCTTCAGCCGCTCCAGCATCTCCTCCCGGGAGGCGGACCGCTCATAGACCTTCAGGTAGCTGCATCCGGGAAAGCCCGCGGCAGAGTCCATCCGGACCTTCACCCGCTCCAGCAGCCCCGCTGCCTCCAGGGCGTCCCGCAGCGCCTCCACCCGCTCCGTCCGGTCAATTCCCATGAGGTAGAGAATCGGACAGTCCTTGAAGTACCGGCGGCTCACATAGCAGCGGTAGGGAGAGGTCCGCAGCTTCTCGAAGATCTCCTCCTCCGCGTGGTTCTGGAACTCTCCGTAGTAGATGATCAGGTTATCGTCCAGCACGCCGTTCAGGAAACACTGAAAGCCCTGGGCCTGAAAGATCTCCTCACACCGCAGAACCGTCTCCCTGGGGAGCGGGCGGGTGCAGAGATACCGCTTCCGCGCCATGTCGTACAGGGCCGCTCCGTCCATCACCACCACCGGCAGCCGAAACCGCAATGCTCCGGTAGTCTCCAGCACAGAGGCGGGCGTCCGGGCCGTGGCCAGGGTGAACTGTATCCCGTCATCCAGCATCCGGTTCAGCTGGACCCGGCTGTATGGGGTCAGGGTGTCCTCCTCCGTCAGCAGCACGCCGTCCAGCCCGGAGACAAACAGCACATCCCGCCGCTTCCTCCGGGGGATCTGGAAGGCGTTCACCGCCACGCCCACGGCAATACCCGCCAGGGTCTCCCACATGCGGTACCACGCAAAGATCCACGGCGTTGCATCCGTCACATGGGTCACGGTGATGCTGAGAAACACGATCCCCGAGAGCGCCGCAGCATTGGCCGAGTGGAGCACCACGGAGATCCACAGCACCGGCACAATGCCCACCGCCGCCACCACATAGCCCGTCAGGGTCCCCCAGATGTGCAGCACATACATCTCCATCAGCAGCACCGCCACGCCGAACACGGAGCCAATCGCCGTGCCCACCGCACGCTGAATGGCCGCCACCTTGGTATCCTGGGCATAGGGCTGAATGCACAGCAGCGCCGCGATGGTGGAGTAAACCCGCATGTCCTCCCGGTCCACCAGGGCCGACAGCAGCAGGCAGATCAGCACCGCCACCGCGGTTTTTACCATACGCATTCCAATCGGCGGCACGGCATGGTCTGTCATGGGATTCCTCCTTTCAGCCGGTCCGAAGCCTGGGAGCGGCCCGGCCATTTCGTCTGCTCCCTATTGTAGCATAGTTTTGAAATTTTACAAGTTCTTTACAAAAGTCCAAAGAAACAGGCGTACCGCTGATGCGGTACGCCTGCCGTATTTTCGTTTGATTTCCCCTCAGCCCTTGACTGTGCCGTCCGCGTTGAACAGCGGCAGCGGCGCCAGGAACTTGATATCCGTCCGGTCTGCGGCGTCACCCTCCGCCAGGACGGCCACCCGGCCCGCCACCGTGCCGCCGGCCAGCGCCACCAGCTCCTCCATGGCGTGCAGAGAGCCGCCGGTGGAGATCACGTCATCCATCAGGAGAATCCGCTTGCCCTGGATCAGCTCCGCGTCGTCCCGGCCCAGGTACAGCCGCTGGGTACCAGCCGTGGTGATGGAGGTGTCCTCCACATGGATGGGGTCCGGCATGTAGGCCTTGGGGCCCTTGCGAGCGATGAAGTACTTCTTCGCCCCGCTCTGGCGGGCCATCTCATGGATCAGGGGAATGCTCTTGGCCTCCGCCGTCAGGATATAGTCGTAGTCCTCCTCGGGCGTCAGCTTCAGCAGCTCCCGGGCGCAGGCCACCGTCAGTTCCGCGTCCCCAAAGCAGATAAACGCGCCGATGTACAGATCATCCGTCACCTTGCAGATGGGCAGCTGCCGCTCCAGCCCCGCAACCTCTATCGGATAGGTGTGCATATTCCAGATGCCTCCCTCACAAATCTTCCAGGTTTCCTCCGCGCCCATGGACGCAAAAGACCCGGAAACATCTTATAACGGCCAGGGCGGAAAGTCAAGGGACTTGCCAGGATTCGGCGGTTTTTCCCTTCAAATCCCCCGGCGGGGCATCATGCCGCCGGTTCTCCCAACAATTGGCGGGGCCCTCCGCCGATGGCAGAGGGGAAATTAGGAAGCTTCTCCCGTGCCGGCGGGCGTCTGCGGGTTTTCGGAGAGCTGCGTGTCCCCCTCCTGCTCCGCCGTCCCCAGCAGAGAGCGGAGGTAGGCCGCCACGTCGTCCAGGGTCACCGCCTCCCCGTCCGCCGCCGGGATATCGTAGACCTCCTCGGCGTAGGACACACCGTCCCCGGTGTCCAGGAACAGGAAGCGGATGCCCTCGTCGAAGTACAGCTCCGCCAGGTCCGCGTAGCAGAAGAAAGTATCTCCGCTCCGCCAGCCGGTCTCCTCCGTGGCCCGATAGGGCATGAAGATGGCCTCGCTGCCCACGGCCAGGTGTTCCAGGTCGCCGGAGATGGAGGTGGTGGCCCGGCCCGGAGCCCCCCAGTACAGCACGTTGTAGGTGTCCCCTGCCGCCAGGTCCCCCCGGAGACAGTCCGTGACCTCCACCGAGGCCACGGTGTAATACCCGGCGGGATCCACTTCAAAATACCGCAATCCCCGGACCACGCCCCGGAAGATCACCGTGTCCCGGGCGAAAATCTCCTCCGGGTCCAGCCACACCAGGCTGGCGTCCGACGACGCGCCGCCGTTGAATAGGCCTCCCCAGCTCCACCCGGAGCCGTTGATCTCCCCGACCTCCACGCCCACGGAATACTGTGGGGCCGCCGGGGCATCCCCGGAATTGACGTTGCCGTCCAGATCGGTCCCGGCGTCGGCGGTGTCCTCCACCGTCTCCATGGCCGGCAGGTCCCGGCCGGTGTGAAGCCACTGGTTGAAGCCGAAGGCCCCCGCCAGCACCACCGCCAGGCAGGCCGCCAGGGCCCCATACCGCCGCCAGGGGTGTTTCTGTTTTTTCAGATGCTCCGCCTCCGCAATCTGGTCCTCCCGGACCTCGCCCACGGCGCGGAACAGCTCCTCTCTCGTCATAGGTCATAGCCCTCCTCAAGCAAGTATGTCCGCAGTCCCTTCCGGGTGCGGTGGAGCAGGGAGGTCACCTTGGACCGGCTGAACCCAGTGGCCGCGGCGATCTCCGGGATAGTGTCGCAGTACCAGTACCGCCGGAGGAACACCTGCCGGGCCGTGGGGGAGACGGTGTCCAGATAGGCGGAGATGGCCTCCCCCAGCTGCCGGGCCTCCAGGGTCTCCTCCAGGGGTGTACCGCCCACGCACTCCGCCAGCTCCTCCAGCACCGCCTCGAAGCCGCTGCCGCGCCGCTGGGCGTGGTTGTAGCTCCAGCGGTCCAGGGCGGTATTCCGGGCGATGCGGCCCAGGAAGACGTTCAGCCGGTTGGGCCGCTGGGGCGGCATGGCGTTCCAGGCCCCCAGCCAGGTGTCGTTCAGGCACTCCTCGGCGTCCCGCCCGTCCCCCAGGACACGGCGGATGATGGTGCCGCAGTAGGCGCCGTATTTCCGCGCGGTCTCCCGGATGGCCTCCTGGGACCTGGCCCAGAACAGCGCGATGATCTCCCGATCCTCCATCTGCTCACATCCTTTTGAAAGCGGCTTTCACCTCTATAATCGGCAAACAGCGGACTCCTGTTGCATGGAGTCCGCTGTCTTTTGAAAATTTTTTCAGTTTTTCAGGCTCTGCATGGGGGCGGGAATCCGGCCGCCCCGGGCGATGAAGTCCGCGCTGGACTCGCCGTGGACCGGCATCACCGGGGCGCTGCCCAGCAGGCCCCCCATCTCGATGGTGTCCCCCACCGTCTTGCCAGGGGCCGGCAGGAGCCGGACCGCCGTGGTCTTGGAGTTCACCATGCCGATGGCCGCCTCGTCGGCGATGATGGCGGCGATGGTCTCCGCCGGGGTGTCCCCGGGGACGGCGATCATATCGAGGCCCACGGAGCAGACGCAGGTCATGGCCTCCAGCTTGTCCAGGCAAAGCGTGCCTGCCCGGGCGGCGGCGATCATGCCCTCGTCCTCGCTGACGGGGATAAAAGCGCCGGAGAGGCCGCCCACGCTGGAGGACGCCATGACGCCGCCTTTCTTCACCGCGTCGTTCAGCAGGGCAAGCGCCGCCGTGGTGCCGTGGGTACCGCAGACCTCCAGGCCCATCTCCTCCAGGATGCGGGCCACGCTGTCCCCCACCGCCGGGGTGGGGGCCAGGGACAGGTCCACGATGCCGAAGGGGGTGTCCAGGCGGCGGCTGGCCTCCTGGGCCACCAGCTGGCCCATGCGGGTCACCCGGAAGGCGGTCTTCTTGACCGTCTCCGCCACCACGTCAAAGGGCGCTCCCTTCACCGCCTGCAGGGCGTGATACACCACGCCGGGGCCGGAGACACCCACGTTGATGACCTTCTCCGCCTCGCCGGTGCCGTGGAAGGCGCCGGCCATGAAGGGGTTGTCCTCCACGGCGTTGCAGAACACCACCAGCTTGGCGCAGCCCAGGCCATCCCGGTCCGC
>CAJFNE010000029.1 GCA_904393855.1 uncultured Oscillibacter sp.
TAGCAGCTGGTGGCCCCCAGGTGGATGATGCCGGCGGCGGAGGGGGCGGCCTTGCCGTAGGTGTAGACGTGGGCCATCACGTCGTGGCGGACCTCCTTCTCCCGCGCCGCCGCCATTTCATAGTCGATGTCGGTCAGGTGGGCCTCCAGCTCCGCCACCTGCTCCGCCGTGATGGGGAGCCCCAGGTTGTGCTCCGCCCGGGCCAGGGCCACCCACAGCCGCCGCCAGGTCTGGATGCGCATATCCGGGGAGAACAGGTGCAGCATGAAATCCGAGGCGTACCGGGACGCCAGGGGGGATTCGTAACGGTCTTTGGACATGAAAAAGACCTCCTTTTCAGATAGAAGATAGGAGCGAGGAGATAGGAGATAGAATTAGAGAGGAAACCTCCGATCTCCTATCTTCTATCTCCTATCTGTCAACAGGATTTACCGGATAATAATGGAATCTCTTTCGGGTCCCACGGACACATAAGTAATGTGGCAGCCGATCTCCCGCTCCACATACTCCACGTAGTCCCGGGCCGCCTGGGGCAGGTCCTCCCACTTCCGGACGCCGGAGATGTCGCACTTCCAGCCGGGCATGGTGATCTCCACCGGCTTGGCATCCGGCAGGACGGCGGGGAAGGGGAACTCATCGATCTCCTGCCCGTTCAGCTCGTACTTGGCGCAGATGGGGATCTCATCCAGGTAGCTCAGCACATCCAGCTTGGTCAGGGCGATGTCCGTGGCCCCCTGGCACTGGATGCCGTAGCGGGTGGCCACCAGATCGATGGGGCCTACCCGGCGGGGCCGGCCGGTCTTGGCGCCGTACTCGCCGCCGGCCTCCCGGAGCTTCTCCGCCTGCTCGCCGAACCACTCGCAGGTGAAGGGGCCCTCGCCCACGCAGGAGGAGTAGGCCTTCACCACGCCCACGATCTTGTCCAGCCTGGCGGTGGGCAGGCCGGAGCCCACGGGGGCGTAGGCGGCGATGGGGTTGGAGGAGGTGGTATAGGGGTAGATGCCGTAGTCCAGGTCCCGCAGGGAGCCCAGCTGGGCCTCAAACAGGATGGACTTGCCCTCCGCCTGGGCCTGGCGCAGGTAGCGGGAGGTGTCGCAGACAAAGGGCTTGATCTTCTCGCCGAAGTCCGCCACCCAGGATCGCAGCTGGTCCATGGTGTAGGGCTTGGCGCCGTAGACCCGCTCCAGCGTTAGGTTCTTCCACTCCAGAATTCCCGCCATGTGGTCCCAGAGCTTGTCCGGATAGAGCAGCTCCCCGGCCATGACGGTCTTTTTCTGGTATTTGTCGGAGTAGAAGGGGGCGATGCCCTGTTTGGTGGAGCCGTACTTCTTGTCCGCGAGACGGGCCTCCTCCAGGGCGTCCAGGTCCCGGTGCCAGGGCAGCAGCAACGACGCCCGATCGCTGATCTTCAGGTTCTCCGGCGTCAGGGACACGCCCTGGGCGATCACATCCTGCATCTCCGTCCACAGATTCTCGCAGTCCAGCGCCACGCCGTTGCCCAGGATGTTCACCACGCCCTGGCGGAAGATGCCGGAGGGCAGCAGGTGCAGGGCGAACTTGCCCAGGTCGTTGACCACGGTGTGTCCGGCGTTGCCGCCGCCCTGGTAGCGGACCACGATGTCGTGGTCGCAGGTCAGCAGGTCCACCATGCGGCCCTTACCCTCGTCGCCCCAGTTGATGCCTACGATGGCGCAATTTGACATATCAAAAACCTCCCGGTTTTCAGTTTCACAGGGAAAATCCCGAACCTATCCTATTATAACGGCACTTTCCCCATAAGTAAAGAAAAAAGTTGTGATACTGGAAATGATTTCTGCTAATGGCGGCACCGGCGTGGTCGGAAACGAAAGGTCCCTGTCCGGACTGTGCCGGACAGGGACCCATTCCCAGACGATGCCGGGCTCAGAGGCGGGTGCGGATGGCCTTGAGAATCTGGATCACCACCATGGAGCCGAACGCCAGCCCCACGATGGTCGCCACGAGACCGGCGGACAGCTCCGCCACCTCGAACAGGGGCTCCAGGGGCGGGATCAGCAGCACCGCTGCCAGCAGGACCGCGCCCGCGGCAAAGGCGCCCAGCAGGAACTTGTTGTTCCAGAACGAGCGGGTGAGGATCACCGGCCGGTCCGCCTTGCAGTTGAAGCTGTGGAACAGGCGGGAGAGGCAGAGGGTAGCGAAAGCCATGGTGCTGCCCAGCTCCGCGCCGCCGTTTGCAAGACCAATGTGGAAAGCGGCAATCACCGCCAGGGCGATGACCAGACCCTCCACGCCCACGCTGATCAGGAAGGGCTTGGTGAGGATGCCCTCGTTCCGGGGACGGGGCTTCTCCCGCATCACCGCGTCGGAGTGGGGCTCCAGACCCAGGGCAATGGCGGGCAGGGAGTCCGTCAGCAGGTTGATGAACAGCAGGTGCACCGCCGCGAAGGGCACCGGCAGCGCGGCCAGGGAGGCGTACAGCACCGTCAGGATGGCGGCAAAGTTGCCGGAGAGCAGGAACTGGATGGCCTTCTTGATGTTGGCGTACACGTTCCGGCCGTTCTTGACGGCCTGGACGATGGTGGCGAAGTTGTCGTCCGTCAGCACCATGCCGGCGGCGTCCTTGGCCACCTCCGTGCCGGTGATGCCCATGGCCACGCCGATATCCGCCTGCTTCAGGGCCGGAGCGTCGTTGACGCCGTCGCCGGTCATGGCGACAAGACACCCCCGCTCCTGCCAGGCCCGGACGATGCGGATCTTATGCTCCGGGGACACCCGGGCGTACACGCTGACCTTGGGGACGAAGTCCTGGAGCTCCTGATCGCTCATGGACTCGATGACAGCGCCCTCCACCGCCTCGGTGCCGGGGGTCAGGATGCCGATTTCCTTGGCGATGGCGGCGGCGGTGACCTTGTGGTCGCCGGTGATCATGATGGGACGGATGCCGGCGGCGATGCACTCCGCCACGGCGGCCTTGGACTCCGGCCGAGGCGGGTCCATCATGGCGATGAGGCCCAGGAAGTTCAGATGGTCCTCGTCGGCCAGGGAGATGGCGGTGCTGGGCACCGTCCGGCAGGCGAAGGCCAGCACCCGCAGGCCCTGGCTGGAGAACTCCTCGTTCACCCGCTCCACCTCGGTCCGTTCCTCCGGGGAGATGATGCAGCGGTCCAGCAGCACGTCCACGGCGCCCTTGGTGACCATCACCAGGCCGCCGGAGAGCTGGTGCACCGTGCTCATGAGCTTCCGGTCGGAGTCAAAGGGGATCTCCGTCAGGCGGGGGTACTTCTTCCGGGTCTCCTCCTCGTCAAAGCCGTAGTTTTCGCCCAGACGCACCAGAGCGGTCTCCGTGGGGTCGCCCACCTCGCCGTTTTCGTTGATGGTGGCGTCGCTGCACAGCAGCGCCGTCCGCAGCAGGGGCTCCTGGAGCGCGTCGCTGAAGTCCGCGTCCTCGGCGGAGATGATCTTCCCGGCGGTGTAGAGCTTTTTGACGGTCATCTTGTTCTGGGTCAGGGTGCCGGTCTTATCGGAGCAGATGACGGACACGCTGCCCAGACCCTCCACCGCCTGGAGCTTGCGGATGATGGCGTGCTCCCGGGCCATCTTCTGGGTGCCGAAAGAGAGCACGATGGTGACGATGGAGCTCAGAGCCTCCGGCACCGCCGCCACCGCCAGAGCCACGGCGAAGAGGAAGGCGTTCATGATATCCTCATCCCGCAGGAACACGCTGACGGCGAAGATGATGGCGCAGAGGATCAGGATGCCGATGGAGAGCTTCTTGCCGAACTGGTCCAGGCTCACCTGCAGAGGGGTCTTCTTCTCCTCGGTGGTCTTGAGCAGGGTGGCGATCTTGCCCATCTCCGTGCCCATGCCGATGCCGGTGACCAGGAAGCGGCCCCGGCCGTAGGTGACGAAGCTGCCGGAGAACACCATGTTCTTCCGGTCGCCCAGGGGCACGTCCCCGGCGATCTCCCCCAGCTCCTTCTCCACCGGCAGGCTCTCGCCGGTGAGGGCGCTCTCGGCGCACTTCAAGCTGGCGCACTCCAGCAGACGGCCGTCGGCGCACACGGAGTCACCGGCCTCCAGCAGCACCACGTCGCCCACGGTGACCTCCCGGCCCGGGATCTGCAGGATCTGACCGTCCCGCAGGACCTTGGCCGTGGGGGCGGACATCTGCTTGAGGCTGTCCAGGGAGGCGGTGGCCTTCACCGTCTGCACGGTGCCCAGGATGGCGTTCATGGTGATGACCGCCAGGATGACGATGGTGCTCTCCAGCTCCCCGGTGAAGGCGGACACGATGGCCGCCAGGATCAGGATAATCACGATGAAGTCCGCGAATTGCTCCAGGAAGATCCGGAGGGTGCTCTTCTTGCTGCCCTCCTGCAGCTCATTGAGGCCGTACCGGGCCTGCCGCTCCGCGGCCTGGCTGGAGGTGAGGCCTCCCTCGCCGCAGTCCAGGTCCCGGAACAGCTCCACCCGGCTCTTTTGCCAAATTTCCTTGCTCATAGTTCATTCCCCTTTCCGGCAGGACGCAAAAAAGCGAGACTTCTGCGCCAATGCCTCGCATTGCTACAAAAGTCTCGCCGTTTCAACCTGAGGCGGGGCGCATACCCGTACTGACGCCCGCAGGTACACATCTCCCGTGTGCCGGCTACTCCCTATTTGTACGACAGCATGATACGGCATTTTTACCCAGATGTCAAGAGGGCTGCGAAAATTTCCGCATCTGCGGGCCCTCCGGCCCGTTCTGCAGGACGATCTGTGGCCGGTGCAGCATGGGATAGACGGCCAGCTGGTCGTGATCCAGCTGCTCCCGGCGGAGGTCCACGCAGGTGATCTGCCGGTTCTCATAGGTGGTGTAGTAATAGAGGCCCCGCTCCAGATTGCAGCAGGAGGCATACACGGTGTGCTCATATCCCGCGTCGCCGGCCACGGCGCAGCCCCGGGGCTGGGCCACAGCGTCCAGGATGTGGAAGAACTGGTGGACGCTCTCCGCCTCACTGCCCCCGGAGACGGCGTTACCCTTCACGAAAGCCGCCCGGACGAAGCGGGAGGCGGAGGAGAGATCCCCGGGCAGGCCGAAGGCCCCCAGCCCCAGACTGCAGGGCCGGAGCTCCACGCCGGGGGCGAAGCGGCTGGCGGGGGTCTCCCGGGTCAGGTGCAGGAAGTGGGCCAGGTGCTCCCGGTGAAAGGGAAAGGGCGGGTTGTTGGTGAGGACCCCCACGGGGTTGTCGTAGATCCGCAGCCCCTCGGCCACGCACTCCACCACAATGGCGGCCCCCGTCCGGTCCGCCAGTAGCCAGTGGAGCGGTGCCAGGGGCAGGTCCGGGCTGAAAGGAATCCGGACCAGGCTCAGCCGCTCCAGTGCCGCCCGGGCCTCCGCCAGGGAGGCGCACCGGCCCAGCAGCCACGGGATCAGCTCAAAGGGCGTCACGTTGTCCTGGCCTGGGACCTCGGGCTTGTAGTCCGCGTTCCCGGGGAAGTTCAGCCCGGCCATGGCCAGCCCCGCCTCGTTGACCGCGTCGTAGTAGAGAGGGTAGTTCCGGGCCGTCAGGGCCACGCCGAGGAGGGCGTAGTGACGCTCCAGGGCCGGCATCCGCCGGAAAGGGAGAGGAAAATTCCGGGGCGTGACGACGACGCTCTCCCCGTACGAGGCGGGCACATCCAGATTTCGCCCGAAGTAGTGGTCCCGGGTCTGATACGTGATAGCCGTACACATATCCATGCCTCCATCCTGCCGTTAGCATGCCAGAAAACTCCAAATTCTATGCGGGCGGGGCGGATTTTCCGGCGGAAGAACCAGGCCGGAGCCGATGTCCCATTGCACCGCCCCGCTTCCTATGATATACTAGGAGAGCATGATTTCCAAGCGGAAGCAGCGGGATTTTACGGATAGAATATAGAATATGAAAGAGAGAGGAATCTGATCGCCATGGCCGCCATTGGTTTTGACAACCTGAAGTATCTCACCACCCAATCGGAGCAGATCAAAAAACGCATCGCCCAGTTCGGCGGGAAGCTGTATCTGGAGTTTGGCGGGAAGCTCTTCGACGACTTCCATGCCTCCCGGGTACTGCCGGGATTCGAGCCGGACAGCAAGGTGCGGATGCTCCAGCAGCTCAAGGACGACGTGGAGATCCTGATCGCCATCAACGCCGCGGATATTGAGAAGAACAAGGTGCGGGGCGATCTGGGCATCACCTATGACGACGACGTGCTGCGCCTGATCGACAGCTTCCGCAGCCTGGGGCTGTACGTGGGCAGCGTGGTGCTGACCCGTTACAGCGGCCAGAGCGCCGCCGACGCCTTTTTGAAGCGGCTGAACACCCTGGGCATCCGCTGCTACCGGCACTATCCCATTGCCGGATACCCCTCGGACGTGCCCTTCATCGTCAGTGACGAGGGACTGGGGAAAAATGAGTATATCGAGACCAGCCATTCCCTGATCGTGGTGACGGCCCCCGGCCCCGGCAGCGGCAAGATGGCCACCTGTCTCAGCCAGCTCTACCACGACTACAAGCGGGGCGTCCGGTCCGGCTACGCCAAATTTGAGACATTCCCCATCTGGAACCTGCCCCTGAAACACCCGGTGAACCTGGCCTACGAGGCCGCCACGGCGGATCTGGACGATGTGAACATGATCGACCCCTTCCACCTGGAGGCCTACGGCAAGACCGCCGTCAACTACAACCGGGACGTGGAGATCTTCCCCGTCCTCAACGCCATGTTCAAGAAGATCCAGGGGGAGTCCCCCTACAAGTCCCCCACGGACATGGGGGTCAATATGGCGGGCAGCTGCATCGTGGACGACGCGGTGTGCTGCGACGCCTCCCGCCAGGAGATCCTGCGGCGGTACTACGCCGCCTGCGTGGACCGGCTCCAGGGGGACTGCGACGCCCCGGTGCGCAAGCTGGAGCTGGTGATGCAGCAGGCGGACGTGACGCCGGACATCTGCCCGGCGGTGTCCGCGGCCCTGTTGAAAGCGGAGACCACCGGCGGCCCCGCCGGCGCCATGGTGCTGCCGGACGGCCGGGTGGTCACCGGCAGGACCTCAGACACCCTGGGGGCGGCCTCGGCCCTGCTGCTCAACGCCCTGAAAGCGGTGGGCGGTATCGACGACCACTTTGAGCTGATCTCCGCCCAGGTGCTGGAGCCCATCTGCAACCTGAAGACCCGCTATCTGGGCCATCGGAATCCCCGGCTCCACACGGACGAAGTGCTGATGGCCCTGACGATCTCCGCCCTGACCAATCCCCTGGCGGACCTGGCCCAGCAGCAGCTGCCCAAGCTCCGGGGCTGCTCCGCCCACTTCACTGTGGTGCTCAGCGACGTGGACGAGAAGCTGCTGAAAAGCCTGGGGGTCAACGTCAGCTGCGAACCCAAGTACGAGACCAAAAAGCTCTACCACAAGTGAGGCCCGGCTCCGCCGGAGCGGCCTGTACAAAAGCCCCAAGAAACCGTTGAAAAAACATGCGCAATTTTACGTAAAAATGGATTACATTTTTCGGGAAGCATGGTATAATGAATTCAACATGGCCGGCGGACTGGCCGGAGAACGAGGAAGGGGACAGGTACATGGCAATCAAAGTGGGCATCAATGGCTTCGGCCGGATCGGGCGCGTGGCCCTGCGCATCATGGTGGAGCGAGGCTCCAGCACCTATCAGATCTGCGGCATCAACCTGCGCAACGCGGATTTGGACTACATGGTCTATCAGGTGAAATACGACTCGGTCTTTCGCACGTTCACCGGCCACGTGGAGCACGACGACCGGCACCTGATCGTCAACGGCAAGAAGATCCGGGTTTACAGCGAGAGCGACGCGGCCCTGATCCCCTGGGACGACTGCGGCGCCGAGTACATCATCGAGTCCACCGGCGCGTACAACACAGTGGAGAAGGCCTCCGTCCACCTGAACGGCGGCGCGAAAAAGGTCATCCTCTCCGCCCCCTCCAAGGACAACATCATGCCCACCTTCGTCATGGGCGTGAACCACAAGAACTACACGCCGGACATGGACGTGGTCTCCAACGCCTCCTGCACCACCAATTGCCTGGCTCCCATGACCAAGGTGATCAACGACACCTTCGGCATCAAGCAGGCCCTCATGAGCACCATCCACGCCGCCACCGCCAAGCAGAAGGCGGTGGACGCCCGGGCGGGCCGGGACTGGCGGACGGGCCGGAGCGTCCTGGGCAACATCATCCCCTCCACCACTGGCGCGGCCAAGGCTGTGGGGGAGGTCATCCCCGAACTGAAAGGCCGCATGACCGGCATGAGCTTCCGGGTGCCCACCAACGACGTGTCTGTGGTGGACCTGACCGCCCGGCTGATCCAGCCCGCCAGCTACCACGACGTGTGCGTGGCCATGGAGAACGCCTCCAAGAACAGCATGAAAGGCATCATCACCTGCACCACGGACCAGGTGGTCTCCTCCGACCTGACCGGCTTCTCCGAAACCTGCATCTTCGACGAGACGGCGGGGATCATGCTGGACGACGACTTTGTGAAGCTCATCGCCTGGTACGACAACGAGTGGGGCTACAGCAACAAGCTCCTGGACCTGATCGCCCACATGCACAGCGTGGATCACCAGAACTGAAACTGCGTTCCAGCGGCGCCCGCACGGCGGGCGCCGCTTTTTGGCTTGCCGAAAAAAAGCAAATTCGGGCTTTTTTACCATCCTCAGATGTGGTATACTACCTTCGTGATAACGAGCCGCATGAAAGGGAAAGACTATGGATCAACGGAGAAAAGACGATCTGACCGCAGAGGCCGACGGGATCATCGAGGGGCGCAACGCCGTCATCGAGGCGCTGCGGGCCGGAGAGAGCATCGATAAGATCTACCTGCAAAAGGGCGACACGGACAAGACCCTGGGACACATCGCCTCCAAGGCCCGGGCGGCGGGCATCGTGGTGGTGGAGGCGGACCGGCGCAAGCTGGACGCCATGAGCCGCACCCACGCCCACCAGGGGGTGATCGCCCTGGCGGCGGTCCGGGAGTATGTCAGCGTGGAGTCCCTGCTGGAGCGGGCGGCGGAGCGGGGGGAGCCCCCCCTGCTGGTGGTCTGCGACGAGATCTCCGACCCCCACAACCTGGGGGCCATCCTACGGACGGCCGAGTGCGCCGGGGCCCATGGGGTGATCATTCCCAAGCGCCGCAGTGCCGGACTCACCGCCGTGGTGGCCAAGACTTCCGCCGGGGCGGTGGCCCACATGCCGGTGGCCCGGGTGCCCAACATTCCCACCCTGCTGAAAGAACTGAAGAAGCAGGGGGTCTGGGTCTTCGGCACCGCCGCGGACGGAACCACCTCCCTCTATGACGCCGACCTGAAGGGTCCCGCCGCCATCGTCATCGGCAGCGAGGGCAGCGGCATGACCCGCCTGGCGGCGGAGAACTGCGACTTTCTCGTCAGCATCCCCATGCGGGGGAAGCTGAATTCCCTGAACGCCAGCGCGGCGGCCGCGATTTTGCTCTATGAGGCCGTCCGTCAGCGGCTGTGACGCCGGGGAGGAACCCAAGAATCAAGAGGACACGCCATGTCGAACCGTGAGGAAAAACTGGATGCCAACCTGACCGACGTCCCCGCGTCGGAGGAGGACTTCTCCCTGGAGGAGATCCTGGCGGAGTATGGCGGCAGCCTGGAACAGGTGCTCCTGCGGGAGACGGAGGACGCGCTGCCGCCGGAGCCCGCTCCGAAGTCCCCGCCCCGGCCGGAGCCGAAGGCGCAGAGGGAACCGGAGAAGCGGAAGCGGCCCGCCGGCCGGAAGCCGGCGCCGCCGCCAGAGGAGCCCCCGGCAGAGGAGCGCCAGGCCCCGCCCGCCCCGCCGGAGATCCCCCCGGCGCCCCGCCCCATCTCCCTGGAGGAGGTGGTGGGCAGTACCGTGGACGCGGTGATGGAGGAGGAGCACGCCGAGCCGCTGCTCACTCGCCGCCGAGGATTGTTTTCCCGCCGTCCCCTGGAGGAGACGGAGGAGCTGCCCGGCCCTCCTGAGCCTGAGCCGGAGCCGGAGATCGAGCCCATCGGCCCCGAGGAGGAACCCTGGGAGGCGGCGGATACGTACCGGAGGGCGTGGCACGACCGCCGGTCCGCCCTGCTGCCGGCTTTCCTGGTGGCGCTGCTGACCGTCGCGCCCCTGGCCTTGGAGCAGTACGGCGTGGCGATCCCCCGGTGGACGGGGGACGTCCGGCTGCAGAGCATCTGCTATCTGGCCTGCCTGGTGGTGCAGATGATCCTGTGCCGCCACGTGTTCGCCCGAGGCATCTCCGCCCTGGCCCGCAAGCGGTGCGTGGGGGAGCTGTTGGCCGGCATCGCGGCCCTGGCGGCGGTGGGGGACTGCCTGGTCTGCCTGCTGCAGCCGGAGCGGACTGCCGCCACCCCCTACGGCGCGGCGGCCTGCTGGCTGCTGGCCTTCGGCCAGTGGGGCGTCAGCCTGGAGAATCGGGGACTGTACGATACGTTTCGCACCGCCGCTCTGGATGACGAGCCACCCTACCTGGTGACGGATACGGAGCGGGGGGCCTGCAAGCAGCGGGGCTCCATTCCCGGCTTCTACACCACCGCCATGCGGGAGAGCGCCGCCGTGCTGTGGCAGACGGCGTTGCTGCCGGTGGTGCTGGCGGCGTCGCTGGTGTTCGCGGGCCTCACCTCACTGGGACAGGAGCGGGGGGCGGACTTCCTGCTGAACTGGTCCGCTTTGCTGGCGGCGGGGGCCACCTGCACGCTGCCGCTGTGCTGGGCGCTGCCCTGGGCCCGGCTGGCCCGCCACCTGCAGAAGATCGGCTGCGCCGTGGCCGGCTGGTCCGGCGCGGAGAAGATCAGCCGCCGCCGTTGCATGATCCTGACGGACACGGACTTGTTCCCGCCGGGGACCATCCAGCTCAACGGCATCAAGGTCTACGGCGAGGAGCGGCGGAA
Organism: uncultured Oscillibacter sp.; assembly: GCA_904393855.1. Classification (GTDB taxonomy): domain Bacteria; phylum Bacillota; class Clostridia; order Oscillospirales; family Oscillospiraceae; genus Oscillibacter. Next base: position 10,894 of record CAJFNE010000029.1, read on the forward strand.
GGCCGCCGCCTACGCCGCCGCCATGGCCCGTCGGGCCGGCAGTGGCCTGGAGCGGCTCTTTGACGGCTTTCTCCGCAGCGAGGGCGGCGGCGTCCGGGAGGCCGTGGACGACTTCAGCTTCTACGAGGAGGGAGGCTGGTCCGGCACCATCCACGGGGAGTCCGTGCTGATGGGCACCGCCTCCTTCCTGCGGAAGATGGAGGTCCGCCTGCCCGGCGACATCAATCTGAAAACCGGCGTGTTCCTGGCGGTGGACCGTCAGCTGATCGCCGTCTTCGCGGTGAAGTACAACCCCTCGGAGAACGTGGACTTTGCCCTGCGGATGATGCGCCGCAGCCGGATCACGCCGGTCCTGGCCTCCCGGGACCCCAACATCACCCCGGCCCTGCTGAAGCGGAAATTCCGCAAGGGTGTCCGGGTGGAGTACCCGGACCTTGGAAGCCGGGTGGCGCTCAGCGAGGCGGAGGAGGACCGGGACCTGCCCCGGGCCCTGCTGTTCCGGGAGGGATTGCTGCCCTACGCGGAGACGGTGGTGGGCAGCCGCCGGATGTGCAAGGCGGTTCGCCGGGCGGCGGTGATCGCCCTGGCTGGCAGCGCGGCGGGCGTCCTGCTGGCTTTCTATCTGCTGCTCCAAGGGGCCTATGACCTGCTGACGCCGCTCTCCCTGGTGATTTTCCTGCTGCTGTGGGTGCTCCCCGTGCTGCTGATCTCCGACTGGGCGGGCCGGTACTGAGCGGAATTTTTCAAGAACGCGAGGCGCGGAGGCGGATGCCTCCGACGGACCTCGCGTTCTTTTTTGACTTGATGGTAAAATTTCTGTTGTATTGCACGGGGAAGTGTTGTATAATTTCTACATGACCGATTGTGCCCTGGACGCAAGACCCCGCCCGCAAGAGGGGCGCGACAGCATCAACATAAGGAGTGGAAAGAATCATGAGCTATTCAGTACAGAACATCCGCAACGTCTGCCTGCTGGGCCACAGCGGCAGCGGCAAGACCGCCCTGGCGGAGAGCCTGCTCTATATGACGGGAGCCATCGACCGCATGGGCCGCTGTGCGGATGGCAACACCGTCTGCGACTATGATCCGGAGGAGATCAAGCGGCAGATTTCGCTCTCCACCGCCATTGCGCCCCTGGAGTACAAGGGCTGCCGCATCAACATCCTGGATACTCCCGGCGCGTTTGACTTCGCCGGCGAGGTGATGGAGGCCCTGCGGGCCGCCGACGCCGCCATTATCGTCTGCTCCGCCAAGGACGGCATCTCCGTGGGCCTGGAGAAGGCGTGGAAATACTGCGAGGAGCGGAATATGCCCCGCTTCCTCTATATCTCCAAGGTGGATGAGGAGAACAGCGACTACAATGCCACCTTTGACGCCCTGCGGGAGCGCTTCGGCAAGAAGGTGGCCCCGGTGGTGGTACCCATCTGGGACGAGAACAAGAAAGTCACCGGCATCATCGACGTGCTGAACAAGCGCGCCTTTGAGATGCAGAATCAGAAGCGGGTGGAGATCGACATCCCCGCCGACAAGATGAGCGTGGTGACGGAGTTCAACGACGCCCTGAAGGAGTCCGTGGCGGAGACCAGCGAGGAGTTCATGGACAAGTTCTTCGGCGGCGAGGACTTCACCTACGCCGAGATGATCCAGGGCCTGCGCCAGGGTGTCCGGGAGCTGAGCCTGTTCCCCGTGGTGTGCGGCTCCGCCATCAACTGCCTGGGCAGCCTCATGCTGATGGACGACATCGTGGAGCTGCTGCCCAACCCCGCCGAGGGCAACTACCACAAGGCTACCAAGGCTGACGGCGAGACGGAGGAGTTCGTGGTCTCCCCCGGCGGCGTGCCCACGGCCTACGTGTTCAAGACGATTTCGGATCAGTACGGCAAGTACTCTTTCGTGAAAATCCTCTCCGGCACCATCACCGCCGACATGCCCATGACCAACGCCCGCACCGGCAACGTGGAGAAGCTGGGCCGGCTGTACACCATCCGGGGCAAGAAGACCACCGAGGTGAAGGAGCTGGTCTGCGGCGACATCGGCGCCATTGCCAAGATGGACAAGGTCAAGACCGGCGACACGTTGTGCGACGCCCGGAAAGTGGTCGCCTTGAAGCAGATTCCGTTCGCGGAGCCCTGCTACTCCGTGGCCATCGTGCCCAAAGTCCGGGGCCAGGAGGATAAGATCGCCCAGGGCCTGAACCGCCTCAACGAGGAGGACCCCTCTTTCTCTGTCACCAACAACGCCGAGACCCACCAGATGGTCCTCTCCTGCGCCGGCGACATGCAGGTGGACGTGCTGGTGAGCAAGCTGAAGAGCCGCTTCAACGTGGAGGCGGAGATCCAGCCCATGCGGGTGCCCTACCGGGAGAAGATCCGCAAGACCGTCCAGAAGCAGGGCCGCCACAAGAAGCAGACCGGCGGCAGCGGCCAGTTCGGCGACGTGTGGATCCGCTTCGAGCCGAATCCCGACTCCGAGGAGATGGAGTTTGCCGAGGAGGTCTTTGGCGGTTCCGTGCCCAAGAACTTCTTCCCCGCGGTGGAGAAGGGCCTGCGGGAGGCCTGCGCCCACGGCCCTCTGGCCGGTTACCCGGTGGTGAACCTGAAAGCCGTGCTGTACGACGGCTCCTATCACCCGGTGGACTCCTCTGAAATCGCTTTCAAGACCGCCGCGCAGCTGGCCTATAAGGCCGCCCTGCCGGAGGCCAACCCCGTGCTGCTGGAACCCGTAGGAGAGCTGAAGGTTACCGTGCCCGACAGCTACATGGGCGACGTCATCGGCGATCTGAACAAGCGCCGGGGCCGCGTCATGGGCATGGACCCCACCGGCGACGGCGACCAGGTGATCACCGCCGAGGTGCCCATGGCCGAGATGGGCAGCTACGCCATCGACCTGCGGGCCATGACCCAGAGCCGCGGCAGCTTCACGTTCCACTTTGTCCGCTACGAGGACTGCCCGCCTGCGGCCCAGGAAAAGGCGATCGCCGAGGCGAAGGCCCTGGCGGAGAAGGAGTAAGATCCAGGCGCAGTCCGAGTGCCCTTGCGCCGGGAGTCCGGCGTGCAA